>JAKPBL010000506.1 GCA_029778965.1 Bacteroidota bacterium | reverse complement strand
TAGCTGGTAACGGGTTGGCCGTTGAGCCAGAACTTGCCATCGTGCCGCTCGAATTCATTGTGCTCGTACACCCGGATGGCCCTTTCATACAGCGTATAATTCTCATCGGTCAGGGCCAGTGTTTTGCCTTTTTCAGGTATCCAGAGCGGCCCGAAAGCATCGATGGTCCATTTGTGTACCGTATCATACGGAAACAGCGCGCCTGCGAAGGTCTGGGCCTGGTTCGAAGGCAGGTATAAAATCGGTTTGATCGATTTGGCAAACCCGCTGGCCCTGACCTTTTCCAGCGCCTGGTTGGTGAGCAGCATTACAAAGCGGTTGCCGCCGATGTTCGACAGCTCATTGGGGTCGTCGATATCGATATTGTATTCTTCGCGCATTACATCGGCATTGAAGGGCTGCCCGTTCGTTTCCACCTCATACCTGATTTGCGAAAAAGGCGGTTCAAACCCGGGTTGCGAATTGATATACACCCTTCCGTCCCTTACCGAAAGCGTATCGCCGGCAATCGCCACGCAGCGTTTGATATAATTCTCTTTTTTATCGACCGGGCGTATCACCAGCGGGTACTCATCGGGGTTAGCCAGTATCATCTTCCTGCCCAGGTCGATATTGCCGTTACCCAGTTGCCGGGCCACGTCGTAATAAGGATTGGCAGATTGAAATTCCGGCCGGTTGATCACCGTATCGCCGGCAGGGAAATTGAATACCACCACGTCGTTCCGCTGAACGGGCGAGGGAAACCAGCGGCTGTACGGCAGCCTGATCAATTCGGAATACGATTTCATATCGGTACCCGGAATACTGGCATGTACAAAGGGAATGGCGAGGGGCGTATTGGGAATCCGCGGACCGTAAGACAGCTTGCTCACAAACAGGAAATCGTTGATGAGCAGGGTCTTTTCCATCGACCCGGTGGGGATCACATAGGCCTCGAAAACAAAAGTACGGATCAGCGTAGCGGCAACGATGGCAAAAACACCGGCATCAACCCATTCACGCACGGCCGATTTCCGGTAATGCCGCACGCCCTCGGGGCCGATAAAACGGGTATCGTTCGACATACCCACATAAGGAAAATAGAAAAAGGGCACCAGCGCCGTCAGCGCATGCTCCCAGAAGCTGAATTTATTGAAGCATTTGATGAATTCGATGAATATGCCCAGGGTAACGAACCAGCCCACCACCGGGATGAACTGCCAGAAGAACCAGTGCCGCGGGCGTTGCGCGATCCTTATCATTTCCCAGGTATTATAAAAGGGCACCCAAGCTTTCCAGCCGGGCGCGCCGGCTTTTTCAAAAAGCTTCGAAAGGCCAAAAGCCGGAAGAATGAAAATCAGCAGCGATATGATGGTGACGATCAGGATTTGATTCGGAGTCATTCGGGTCTGTTAAAAGATTCGTTGTAAAAATACCATTCTGCCTGTATATGACGCAGCGGCGCACAAAATCTGACAGCGGCGCCGGCAATAAAATGTTAAGATAAATCAGTTCCGGGGTACTACATTGTGAACAACATCATCGCGCTGGATGGTCTTGCCGCTTAATATCACCAGCCTTTCCACTACATTCCTCAACTCGCGGATATTGCCGGTCCAGTTATACGCTTTCAACGCATCGAGCGCTGCTTTGTCGATCTCCTTTTTGCTGATGCCATATTCTGCGCAAATATTTTCCAGGAACCGGTCTACCAGCGCCGGGATGTCTTCCCTGCGTTCGTTGAGCGACGGCACATGGATCAGGATAACGCTGAGCCGGTGATACAGGTCGAGCCGGAAATTTTTCTCCTCCACCTCCTGCAAAAGGTCTTTGTTGGTGGCGGCCACTACGCGTACATCCACCGAAATCTCCTTATCGCCACCTACGCGGGTGATCTTTCCTTCCTGCAGCGCCCGCAATACCTTGGCTTGTGCGCTGAGGCTCATATCGCCGATTTCGTCGAGGAACAGCGTGCCGCCCGAGGCCTGTTCGAACTTGCCGATGCGTTGTTTGATGGCCGACGTAAACGACCCTTTCTCATGACCGGACAGCTCGCTTTCAATCAGCTCGCCGGGAATGGCCGCACAGTTCACCTCGACCAGCGGGCCGCCGGCCCGGTTGCTTTTTTC
>JAKPBL010000481.1 GCA_029778965.1 Bacteroidota bacterium | reverse complement strand
CATGGCGACTGCAACAAATGCCCACTTGTCTTGAAAACTGTCAAGCGCTAAACATTCGGGGATGAAATTTTGAAGTTGTTCTTTTGGAGCGGCCAGTGTCAGCACAAGCGAACTGTCAAAAAAAGCTTCAACCGCAAACGGGTGATTTTTTAGAAAGTTCATGCTTCGGTTTGCAGTTTTTTATTCAATACAAATTCGTTGTAGTAAACGAGCCCGATAAACATACATGCAAAAACGACGTTTAGTCGGCCCCAAAGCAGCAAATCGGGAACTACAATAAACTCAATAATATTCATCGTTGCAACAACTGCCATTTGTATTACTGCGTTGAATTTTGATTTAAACCTTGTCAAAACCCAAATTGCCATTACTGTTTCTGCAAGCCCTATTAAAAGTGTCAGTAGCGTTGAGTGACTGTTGCCTAAAATCCTCGCAACAATTTGTTCGTGTCGAGAAACCAGGTTAAGTACTTTGCAAAAAAGTCCGTTCGCAAACCAAACTGTCGCAATAAAACATGCCAGAATTTTATGTTTTTTTTCGTTCGTCAATGTCTGCTGCCGCAGCCTGCTATACCTGCTGCCAACGCATCTATTAATGCATACCAGGTAAATATACGTTGGTCACCTTCTTACAACCTGCTGTGGGTTAGCCAAAATTATGATAGGGTTTTAGTATTTTAGCGAATGAACTTATAAGATCATGGATTTTATCGATTATTATAAAGTGCTGGGCGTTGACAAGAACGCATCGGCCGACGATATTAAAAAGGCCTACCGGAAGCTGGCGCGAAAACATCATCCCGACCTGAACCCCAATGACGATAAAGCACACAAGCTTTTTCAACAGATCAATGAGGCGAACGAGGTGTTGAGCGACCCCGAGAAGCGGAAGAAATACGACCAGTACGGCAAAGACTGGCAGCACGCCGATCAGTTTGAACAGGCAAGGCGGGCGCAGGGAAGCAGCGGCCAGGGCTTCGGCGGCGGTAACCCGTTTGGCGGCGCCGGTGGTAACCCGTTTGGCGGCGCCGGTGGGGAATGGAGCTATTCAGGTGAAGGCGGCGACGAAGGGTTTTCCGACTTTTTTTCCAACCTGTTTGGACAGTCGGGGAAGAGCAGCCGCGGCGGGCGAAAAACACAGTTCCGCGGGCAGGACATCGAAGCCAGCATGGAGCTGCCCTTGTCAGCCGCTTACCGTACCCACCAGCAAACTTTTTCGGTCAACGGAAAGAATATCCGCATTACCATACCGGCGGGTATCGAAGACGAGCAGAAGATCAAGCTGGGCGGCCATGGCGGCCCGGGTGTGAACGGCGGGCCCAACGGAGACCTGTACATTACTTTTCACGTCGTCAACGACACGCCGTACCAGCGCATCGGAAACGACCTGCACCGTAAGATTGAAATCGATTTATACACAGCGCTCCTGGGCGGCGATACCACCGTTGAAACCATGGATGGAAAAGTGAAGCTGAAAGTAGCGCCCGGTACGCAGCCAGGTACAAAAGTGCGGCTGAAAGGCAAGGGTTTCCCCGTGTATAAGCAAGAGGGACAATTCGGCGATTTCTTTGTAGAGTACCAGGTCAAGCTGCCCACCCAGCTTTCGCCCGAACAAATCGAACTCGTAAAAAAACTTGCTTCACTTTAAAAACAAACAGATGGAAACAATACAATGGATCCCTGTTACTTTGTTTTGCGAAAGCCACCGGATCGAGACAACCTTTATCGATGAGCTGGAACAATTCGGCCTGATCGAATTGAAAGTGGAGCAAAGCACACGCCTGATAGCCGCCGATCATTTACCTGCGGTAGAAAAAATGTTGCTGCTGCACGAGGAGATGGGCATTAACCTGGAAGGCATTGAAACCGTTATGCACCTGCTCGATAAGATACAGCTTATGCAGTCGGAAATGCTGCAACTGCGCAAACGCCTGCGCAGCTTTGACGGGTTATAACATTCAGCCGGTTTTCCGACCAACTATTTATTATCTGCCGGTTTTGGTTTATTTTTTGGCGGCGCACCTAAGAGCAGATGGCCTATTTTAGCATATCGCGAACCAAACCGGCTTATGCGCCCTTTATACCTGTGCTTTTTACTGTTATGCGGCTGCTTCGGCGCCCTGTCGCAACCTTCGTCGCAGCTCCTGCAGTTGCTCGAAGCGTCGCCGGCCGACAGCAACCGGTTGAATACGCTGCTACGGCTTTCGCGTATGTATTACGATATCAACACCGACAGCGGGCTGCTTTTTTCCAACGAAGCCATCGACCTGGCGCGCCGGTTGAAAATGCCGGAAAAAGAAGCCGAGGGACTCAAATTCAAGGGCGACAATTTTGACGTACGCGGCACCTATGATTCGGCCGAGCTGTTTTTCAACCGGGCGATGGAAATCCAGCAAAAACGAAAAGACCATAAATCGGTTGCCGGCCTGCTGCTTAGGATAGGGTCCCTCTATGAAGCCAGGTCGTCTTATATCGAAGCCAGCAACTATTTCTACCGGGCGCTGGCTATTGGCGAAAAGCAGGGCCTGGTGCAGGTAGAAGCAGTAGCCGCCGCCAACCTCGCGCTGGTACAGCAGCACCTCGCCAATTATGCCGAAGCCGTATCTCATTATACAAGGGTGTTGGCGCTGTTCCGGTCTGTCAACGACACCGCCAATATGATTACCGCGCTGAACAATATGGCGGCTGCCTGTTCGCAACCTGCCTTTATGCGGCTGGATTCGGCCTGGCAATTCGCGAACGAAGCAAAAGGGTTGGCAGAGAAAACAGAGAACTATCGCCAGTTGTCCACTGCCACCAATGCGCTTGCCGGTATTTACTACGAGCGAAAACAATACGATTCCGCCATTCTCACCTATCGCCAAACCATCGCGCTGGCCCAAATGGTCAATAACCCCGTAGGGAGGGCCATCGCCCAGCATTATATGGCTGAAATGTGCCGGGTGGCGCCCGATTCGGTTTTGCGCCGACAGGGCATCATGCCCGTACACAAACTGGACTCGGCGCTGGCCTTCGAAAAACAAGCCCTCGACATACTGGCGGCGCATGAAGACGTGCAGCGGCAGGGCGAAGCCTGGCAGAATATGTCGGCTATCTACGAAGCGATGAACAATTACCCGGCGGCGCTGGCGGCTTTCAAAAAGCACAAACAATTCCAGGACTCGGTTTTCAACGACGAGAAAAAAGAAGCGCTGCTGCAGGCCAAGATGCAATTCGACGCAGAAAAGAAAGAAGAGACGCATCGCGCCGAGCTAAAAAAACAGACGCTGATCAGGAACGGCGCCATTGCCGGGGGCCTGGGCCTGCTGGTTATCGGCGGTGTGATAGCCCGGCAACGCAACCGCCGCCGCGCTGCCCTGCAAAAACAAAAAGAAGCGGAGCTGCGGTCGGCCATCGCTGAAACAGAGCTAAGAGCCCTGCGCAGCCAGATGAACCCGCATTTTATTTTCAACTGCCTGGGTAGCGTTGCCGATTTTATCCGGAAAAACGACCTCGATGCTGCCGACCGCTACCTGAATAAATTTGCCCGGCTGATCAGGATGGTACTGGAAAGCAGCGGTGAGAAATCGATCCCGCTGGCCGAAGACCTCCAGGCCCTCCGGCTCTACCTGGAGCTCGAAGCTTTGCGCACCAACCAGGCTTTCAGCTACCAGATAAGGGTCAGCGATGCCATCCCGCAGGAAGAAACCATGATCCCCCCGCTTATCCTGCAACCTTTCGTTGAGAACAGCTTGTGGCATGGGGTGGCGGGCATGCGGGGAGAAGGAAAGATCGACATACATATTTCTGCAAAGAACGACCGCCTCGAATGCAGGATCACCGACAACGGAAAAGGCAGAAAACCGGCTGCATTACCGGGCGACACCAGCAAACCGAAATCATTCGGTACCAGCATCACGCGCGACAGGCTTTCGCTCTGGCAAAAAGCAGGCGCAGCGCCCGCCAGCTTAACCATCAACGACCTCGATACCGGTACCGAAGTGATTGTCGACATACCATTATATGACCAGGCAGCAATAAACGCATGATAAGAGCCCTCATCATCGACGACGAACCCCATTGCATTGAACGCATTCAAAGCCTGGCGGCAGAGCTGCTGCCGGAAAAGTTGCACATCATGGCGGGGTTGGCTGATTACGATGAAGCGCTCGCTGCCATCAGGCAATACCGGCCCGACCTTATTTTTCTCGACATCCAGTTAGCCCCTGACCGAACCGGCTTCGACCTGCTCGGGGAGCTGGGCGAGCAACCCGTTTCAGTGATCTTCACGACCGCCTACGACCGGTATGCCGTAAAGGCATTTCACTTCAGCGCGCTCGACTACCTGCTGAAACCCGTGGGCGCCGACGAACTGGTGGAAGCGGTGCAGAAACAGATCGATCGCAATCCCCTGGTGCAAACCAGCAGCAAGATCGAAAGCCTGCTCGGTAATCTATATGGCGCCGGCAAGCGCATTTCCATCCCCGTGTTAACAGGCGTTGAGATACTGAAGCTGGAAGACATTCTATATTGCATATCAGCCGTAAACTATACCACCATCTATCTCAAAGACAAGAAGAAGCTGACGGTAGCCAAAGTACTGAAAGAGTTTGAGGAGATGCTGACCGAATTCAATTTCTGCCGCATTCACAATTCCCACCTCATTAACCTGGCCCATGTAAAAGCCTACAACAGGGGCAAAGGCGGCTTTGTGCAGATGAGCGACGGTGCTTCGCTGGAAGTTTCCACACGCCGGAAAGACGGCTTCCTCGAAAAGCTCAAAAGAATGTAGACGATACGGCAGCGCCGTTCACAGCAGGATGCCGGCGATGGTAGCGCTCAGGTAAGACGCCAGTGTACCGCATAACAGCGCCTTAAGGCCAATCCGGGCCAGGTCGCCCCGGCGCCCCGGCGCCAGTTCACCAATACCACCGATCTGCATGCCCACCGAGCTGAAATTCGCAAAGCCGCAGATGGCCACCGATACGATCAGCAATCCTTTTTCGGAAAGAATAGGCACCGATTTATTAGTCAGGTTCTGAAATGCCACGAACTCGTTAATGGTCAGCTTTTGTCCCAGCAAGGTCGCGGCATTGTTCACGTCTTCGCCCGGCACGCCCATGGCCCAGGCCATCGGGTAAAACAG
>JAKPBL010000473.1 GCA_029778965.1 Bacteroidota bacterium | reverse complement strand
TATGGCCTTTTATCGGCTACGCGCTGGTCATTACCGTTGCGGCGCTGGCGATCAGGATGGCCCGTGTGTATCTGCAGCAATTCAATTTGCAAAGAGCTTTCCAGGGCAGGCGACCTGTCAGTCCCGAGGCGCTTTTCGATTCGCGCACCAGCTTCATCATTACGTGGTCGGGTATGCGGGGCATTGTGTCGCTCGCCATTGCGCTCGGTCTGCCGGTGGCGCTGGAAAGCGGGGAAGCATTTCCCATGCGCAATGAAATCATTTTTTTATCGATAGCAGTGGTGCTGCTGTCGTTGCTGGGGCAGGGGCTGACTCTGCCGCTGGTGGTGCGTAAGCTGGGTGGTAAAAACTAACGGCTGTATACATACGAAAAGCCGCTGGTTTTGCTCCGGCGGCTTTTCGTATGTACAGGATATGAAATTTAGTTTACTTCTTTGAAGAAGCTTACAAGGCCTTCCATGTCTGACTGGAGAATGATTTTCCGGTTGTTGCCGTTGTTGTGCAGCTCAACAAAATAGTTGTCTGCGTCGTCGAACGGGTTATTATACAGGATCATGTCTGTGTCGTTTTCTTCGTTGTCGTCGAACATGATCACTTTGTCAACGGCATATCCCTTGCTGGTCCATTGTTTGTTGATTTGCTTTTGCGCAGCGGCCGGAAGATCTGCAAAGTGCTTGCTGCTGGTGGTGCCTACCAGGTTCGACATATAATCGTAGTAGGCAGTAAGGGTTGCGCCCTTGCTGGTGAAGGTCACTTCGTCGAAATATTTCCCGTGCGTCCAGGTGGCGTTGGTGGCATCGCGAAAGTCGGATGCGAAATTGTTTTTCGAAAGCGAAGAAACCTCTCTGCCTTCGAGTTGGCGGATCTCTTTTCTTTCCTGTTTTTTGGCTTTAGCCGAGGGCTGGTTTACGGCAACGGCCCGCGTGGATTTTCCGGCCGAAGAAGCGGTTGTCTGGGCCTGGCTGGCGCCCGCTATGGCAAGCAGGGCGGCGGAAAGAAGTACTAACCTTTTCATATTGATATCTTTTAAGAAGTGAATGCTTTTGTAAAGCGGGTTAATGTTTTTGTCGACCTAAAACTACCGCAGGGTGTTGCGCCACACGACGGCTTATCGCCCGTTTTGATCTTTGAGTCGGCAATCCGGGTTTTTCGGTCGGTGAATAGCGGGTTGCTTTTTTACCGACCGCTTTTGCCTGTTGAGCGACAAAGCTCCTATCGGACGGCGGTTTTATACCAGCTTTGTATCATCAAACCTTTGTTATGGCCGATAAGCAGATTTTTGCCACCGATTCAGTACGCCGGTGGCGCCGTTTTCAATGGGCTTCCCGCTTTGTGTTGTTTATTGTTATATTGATGATACCGGTAGCCATCCTTACCTTATACCAGGGTATTTCCACCCCGTTGCCCGCCCTGCAAACCGGCGACAGCATAGCACATCCTTTATTGCACCCCGCTTTGCCCCCGCTTTTTTCTGCCAAAGAGTTAAAGAAATACAAGGGCTTTAACGACTTCCTGCAGGCGCGTTATAAAAACAGCCAACTGGCTGCCAGGCGCAGAATGGGATCGGGGCTGGTACGTGCGGCTTTTTACGTGGACTGGGATCCGCAGGCATTTTTTTCGCTGCAGAAAAACATCGATCAGCTGAATATGGTTCTTCCCGAGTGGATGTTCCTTGATCCGGATACCGATACCCTGCAGGTAAAGGTCGACAGCAGCGCACTCGCCGTGATGCGCTCTGCCAAAATACGGGTGCTGCCGATGGTGAGCAATGTCAACGATGCGCTGGGCGAAGGAACTTTCGATGGAAATATGCTGCACCGGCTGCTGCACAACCCGGCAAAAAAAGAAAGGTTTATCAACGATTTGCTGAACGCGATGGAGCGCTATCATTTCCAGGGAATCAATATCGACTTTGAAGAGCTCAAAGAACAAAGCGACGAGCCGCTGATCGCCTTTCAGCACGAGCTGTTCCAAAAATTCCATGCAAAAGGACTGTTGGTTACGCAGGACGTGATGGCCGGCAACAGCGACTTTAACTATAAACGGCTGTCGGCCTGCAATGATTATATGGTGCTGATGGCCTATGATGAACATTTCAGCACCAGCACCCCCGGTGCGGTGGGCAGCCAGCAGTGGATTGAAAAAATGCTCGATGAAGCGGCTGCAGATATTCCCTCGAACAAGATCATCCTGGGCGTGGCGGGCTACGGATACGACTGGTCCGACGGCGCCGAAGCCACTACCGTTACTTACCAGCAGGCGCTTGCCAATGCGGCGCAATACAAAGCCACAATCCATTTCGACAATCATACCTATTCCAGCAATTACCGGTACAGTGACGGCGACGGAAGGCAGCACCAGGTGTTCTTCAATGATGCCGCCGGTAATTTCAATACCCTGCGGTTTGCCGATGAATACGGGGTAGCCGGTACTGCCCTTTGGCGCCTCGGCAGCGAAGACGAACGCCTGTGGAAATTCTATAGCCGCAACCTGGGCAACGACAGCCTGCAGGCACATCCTTTTTCTATGGCCCGGCTGGAAAAAGTGCAAACGCCGGTACAAACGCCCGACTATATCGGCGACGGTGAAGTGCTGAATGTGATCACGGCGCCGCAACCCGGTTTGCTGCATATCGAGGTGGACAGCACCGAGCAGCTCATTGCCGAAGAGCAATATCTTCAGTTACCCACCCGGTATGTGATACGCAAATACGGCAATGTAAACAACCAGGTGATATTGAGCTTCGACGACGGACCCGATGCGGAGTATACGCCAGAGATCCTTGACATTCTCCGGAAAGAGAAAGTGCCTGCCGTATTCTTTGTGGTCGGACTGCAGGCGGAAAAGAACCTGCCCCTGCTCAAACGCATTTACCAGGAAGGACATGAGATCGGCAATCATACTTTCACCCATCCCAATATTGCCGCCATCGGTACCGAACGGGCCATCAATGAAATGGAAACCACCCGGCTGCTGATCGAAGCGGTGACCGGTCACAGCACCGTGCTGTTCCGCGCGCCGTATAATGCCGATTCCGAACCCACCAGCGAGGTGGAGCTGAAGCCCATTGCCATCAGCCGGCAGAAGAACTATTATACTGTGGGGGAAAGTATTGATCCCAACGACTGGGAGACGGGCGTAACCGCCGATTCCGTTTATAAACGAGTGGTCGACCAATACGAAGCCAACCCCGCCAAAGGGATCATTCTGCTGCACGACGCCGGCGGTAACCGCGAAGCCACGGTGCAGGCGTTGCCCCGCATCATTGCGTATTTCAAGAGCAGGCACGTTCAGTTTACCACCTTGGCTAACCTGCTGCATACCGATAAAGCCGCCATCATGCCGCCCGCGCCGAAGCAATGGGTGCCATTGAATATCGGGCTGATTCGTTTCTGGTATTGGACACAGTTGTTCCTCACAGGCGCCTTCTGGACCGCTATTGTACTGGGGCTGGCACGGATACTCCTGCTGGGTATTATGGCTCTTATACAGCGAAGCCGTAAAAAGGCCCCTGCTGCGTTGCCCGACTCTCTGCCGCTGGTAAGCATACTGGTGCCTGCCTACAACGAAGCGCTGAATGCCGTCAATACCGTGCGTACCTTATTGCAGCAGGACTATCCGAACCTCGAAATTGTATTTGTCGATGATGGTTCGGCAGACGACACCTACGCACGGGTGCACACCGCTTTCGGTCACGATCCGCGCGTGCAGGTGCTTACCAAACCGAACGGAGGTAAGGCATCGGCCCTTAACCTGGGTATAACGGAGAGCCGGGGCGACTACCTGGTATGTATAGACGCAGATACCCAGCTCAGGCACGATGCGGTGCGGCAACTGATCACCTGTTTCTTCAGGCCCGCCGAAAAACCCATTGGAGCAGTAGCAGGCAATGTGAAAGTGGGTAATGAACGCAACCTGATCACCCGCTGGCAAAGCATAGAATATACTACGGCGCAGAACTTCGACCGCCGCGCCTTCGACCTGGTAAATGGCATTACGGTGGTGCCCGGCGCCATAGGTGCTTTCCAAAAACAGGCCGTGCTGAATGCCGGCTGCTTTACCACCGATACCCTTGCCGAAGACTGCGACCTCACCATCCGCCTGCTGCGCAACGGATATCGCATTGTCAATTGCAATGAAGCCGTTGCCGTTACCGAAGCGCCCGAAACCCTGTCGCAGTTTCTGCGGCAACGCTTCCGCTGGAGCTACGGCATCATGCAGGCTTTCTGGAAAAACAAAGACGCCTGCTTCAATCCCCGCTACGGTGCTTTGGGCATGCTGGCGCTTCCCAATATATTCCTGTTCCAGTTGTTGTTGCCCCTGCTGGCGCCCCTGGCTGATCTTATGCTGGTCGTGAGCCTGGTCTGGAACCGGCACGATCCGCAGAGCATGCATAAGATAGCGTTGTTCTACGGCCTCTTCCTGCTGGTGGATGTATTCGTGAGCGTGCTGGCCTTTTCTTTCGAAAAAGAGAAAATGTACAAGCTGGTCTGGCTGATACCCCAACGGTTTGTGTACCGCCAGTTAATGTATTATACGTTGTTCAGGTCGCTTCGTAAGGCCATTAAGGGAGAAGGGCAGGGCTGGGGCGTTCTAACCCGTACGGGGAATGTAAAGGGTGTGGCGCTGCCCCATCTTTAGATTATCTTCAGAATCCTTTCCTAACTTACCGTCCCAATGATGCGGATACTCATCATAGAAGACGAAAAGGAACTATCCAACAGCATTGCCACTTATCTCGGGCGCGAGCACTATCACTGCGATACCGCTTTCGCCTACAGAGAAGGTAGTGAGTTGCTGGCAATGAACGATTATGATTGCATTCTGCTTGACCTGTCGCTGCCCGGCGGAGACGGCATCCAGTTGCTGAAGCAGTTGAAGGCCGACCGGAAAACCGATGGCGTGATCATTATATCGGCGCGAGACTCCATCGACGACAAGATCAACGGGCTGACGCTCGGCGCCGATGACTACCTGCCCAAACCCTTTCACCTGTCGGAGCTGGGCGCCCGCATCGCCGCCATC
>JAKPBL010000464.1 GCA_029778965.1 Bacteroidota bacterium | reverse complement strand
TGTCGATGATATTGTCGGGGTTGGCATATTGTCCCGAACTGGGCGTCATGTCCAGCAACATCGACCTGCGCAGGTTGGCGCTGTCTTCATGGCCTTTGCACAATTCGTTGCAATTGTTCTTCGCCTCGTTATAGGCCGTCAAAGCATAGGGATACAGGGCCGTTGAATCTTCGGCCGTGGTAACGCCCGACCGGGCGCGGTAACTTGTCCAGAACTGTGCAAAGCTACCGAGGCTGTCGGTGCAGGCCTGGCAGGTGGCCTGGCAGGCATCAATGCCGGCCAATATGGCCAGTTGCTGGGTAACCAGTTGATCTATGGTGCTGCAGGTATTGTTGCGCAGGTAAACGGTATCGCGGTAGTAAGCGAGCGCCTGCCGGTTTACCTTCAATTGTTTGACAACCTGGTATGAGCCGGGTTGCAGGTATTTGATGAAAGAAATGCTAAACGCATTGTTGACGGTGTTGCAGGCTGTATCGTACACACCGAGCGTAAAATTCCGGTAGGTGGTGTCGAAAGCGAAAACTTCGCCGGCGGGATCGGTACAGGAACCGTTGATGCTGATCTGGAGGTCGTACAGGCAATCATAGCAAATCTGTTCGCTGGCGCAATTCGCGAGCGAAAGCACTTCGGGACTGAGGCTGTACTGGAAATGGTAGTTGCCGGCCATAGATACCAGCAATCCTTTCTGTGTTTCCATCGCCAGGTCTTTGACGACCGTGCTTTGCGCATCAGACATTTTTTCGGTGAGCATTCGCTTGCTGCTGCTTTGCAGGGTGTCGAGCCCCGAGCCCGCAGGCAAGGTACCTGACAAGGCAGTGGCAATGGTTTTGCCGGCCATATCGGTATAGCTGATGCTGTATTGCCCGTTTGCATCGCGCACCATGTTTTTGAAATAGTGTTTTGCAAGCCCCACCTCGGTGCCGAACAACGCATTCAATTCTTCCTGCCCGGCGCTGCCGTAATAATATTTCGTTTCGTGGCCGGTCTTTAGCTGGAAGTCTTTCCCCACGCCTGATTGAGCGCTGATACGCCCTGTTTGGTCGGGCTCATATTCCACCTGCATAAAAGGATATCCCTTCGCATCGGGAATGAACCGGTGCATGCCCTGGTCTTTTAACGGGTTGAGCGGCGAATAGTATTTGGCGGCGCCGGAAGCGGTCAGCATCGAATCGGCCGTGCGGGCGCAATCACTACTGCCTGCCAGGTCATCGAAGCTGCCGGCATCGTAGGCCGCGCTGTTGAGCCCCTGGTTGAAAGCGCGGGTATAACCGATAGTGGTGCTGAGGGTGGGCGCCGGCAATACCTCTATCACCGGGCGGCCCTGGTAGTCGTAGATCTTTTCGGCAACAAGGGTATTTTGTGTTTCGTTGTCTTTGGTTACGGTTTGCCGCGAACGAAGGGTGCCGTCGAAATAGTCCAGCACCGACTTTCGCTTGCCTTCTTCGGCAAAACTGGTAGTGGCCTGCCAGTTCAGGCTGTTCTCGTGCCCGGCAAATTCAAAGCGGGCGGTAGCTTCTCCCCATTGCGCTTCTCTCCGTGTACCATCGGCCAGTAACTGTACCGGCCGGGCCCGCACAAACAAATGCCCTCGTCCGTCGTACAACAGGGGTACTTCGTAACTGTTGCCGGTTACGGTAACGCGGCTGCTGTTGTTATCGAAAACACGTGCGGGCACCGGGCTGCCAACGGTTCCATAATAACCGCCGGCCATGGCGGCAGAATCAATATATGTCCATTCCACGTCGTAGGCGTCGGCGCCGATCTTTACCGGCCAACTGGCCATGATGGCATCGTTGGAAGTATTCATCGGCAGGCTTTCGAAGCCGATAGAAGCCAGTACGTCGTTGGTGCAGTCGAATGTGTACACCGGCAGCGCTTCCAACCGGTTCACCAGCTCAAGCGAAGACCAGGTGCCCGCGGCGGCATCGACAGACAGGTTCAGCACGGTTACGGTTACCGAAGTGCCGTTGTCGAACTCGTAAGCGAAACTATTGGTATAAGTGCTGTCTGCTTTATACCGCAATGATAAGTTACGGGTTACGCTGTTGTTTCCCGAAGGCGTTGTATAATCGATCTTCACCTGTGCAGTGGCAGTAAAAGCAGGCGGCAGGGTCTTGTGCACCGATGGATCGATGCGCAGGATGATCCTGTTCCGCGAACTGTACGATTGCCGCTTTGCCGAATAGCTCCCGTCGGCATAGAGCGAGTCGGTAACGGTTACCACCGAGTCTTTGGCGAGCCGGCCTTCGCTGCCTTTCAGCCCCAGCTCGTAGAGCACCGGCGTTTGGGCCATGGTATTGGTTCGCCAGGCGAACAACAAAACGCTAAGGATAAGAAATTTCCATCTCATAGGATAGCTTTTTACTTCAGTGAAGCATTGAACAACCGGTAGCCGGCATAAGCGGCGGCGGGCTGCCATCCCGCTTCGTGCTTCTGCAGCCACCTGCCCAGTTTGAAATCAGCCGGGTTAACCTCTTTATCTGCATACCGGTTCACTTCCACGTCGATAATGGCCCAGTCGTTTCCGGGCGCATCTGCGACCGGCGTCTCCGGGTCGGTCATCAGCCGCGGGTCAACTACCTGCCGTGTGCCAACCAGCCGGCCCTGTGCGCTTACCACGAACGACAGCTCACGGCATTGGGCAGGTTTTTTAAACAGTATCGTATACTGGATGCCGGCCGGCAGAACCTTGCGCGAGCACACCGCATCGGTATCGCCGGTAATCGAGGCTGCCAGCAGCAGAAATGATTGCAGCATGTCGTGCCCCGATGTGTTTTTGCCCAGCCAGATCAGTTTGTCTTCTTTGTACAGAACGGCTTTGATGCTATCGTCGATCAGGGTTTCGGTACTATCGATGCTGTACCATTTTTTGTTTTTCCAGGTTTTGTACTCGGCTGCAAGCGAGTCGAGCACAACCTGCGGCTTCGACTGGTAAGAAAAGCGGTATGTAAGCGACAGGTGCTGGTAGCCGCTGTCGCTGAACGGGGCAATTGCCTGACGCAGCTCGGCAACAACGGTCGCTTTGTCGACTGCCTGCGCATCTGCATCGATGTGCAGGATCATAGTGATCAACAGGCCGGCAAAAAACAGGAATGTTCTTTTCATGGTTATTTCTTTAAGGCGCTCCTGGTTTCTTTGATGGTTTGTATGCCTCGAATGGTTTCTTTCTTCACTCTTATAAGTGTGCCTTCATCGTCGTATTCGTAGAAGCTGGCATAGTTGTTTTCATCGAGTTCGGCCATCAGCCGCAGGTTACCGGGATGATACACGAACGATTTCATGTTGGCATTGAAGGGATGTATCCGCAGGTCGTCGAAATACGTGTCGGCGTCCGGGCCCGCCTGCAGGCCGATGCTGAGAGCAGAAGCATTGCCGGGAATATTGAGCACTGCTTCGTATCGCTGCCAGCCTTCTATGACCGGGCCTGCGGGCGATAAGCTGACGCTGGCGCCGATACCATAGTCCACTACAATATGGTTATTGGTATAGCCCCCGGCGCCGCAGGGAACGCTCTCTTTTACCCAGGCGCTCAGCACATAGACGCTGCCTGCAGAGGGGCTGAACCCTGGCAGGAGGCGATCGGCCGGCAGCCGTATATCGCGCAATGTTTGTCCGTAGGTGCTGCAGGTAGCTGCGGTTGTCTGGAAAACCAGCGGGCTGACAATAGTGTCAACCGACAAGCTGCCGAGGTTGACAGTTACGGCCGCCTGCTGCCCCCCGGGCACACGCAGGCTGAATTTGCCGGAGTGCCTGTAGGTGGTGTCGAACCATTGCTGGTAGCTGTTGAAATCGAGGTGGCGGCTGGCCGTACAGGCGCTGTCGCAATACTGGGTTTTAAAGCCATAGTCTTCAAAGCCTTCAAAAGCGATTTCACGGTAGCGGGTGTTTTGCGCCACGGCAACGGGAAGAGAGGCCTGGTATCCATACAGGCCGGCATTGTACCTTCCCAGCGGGTCGTTGTTTTCCAGTTCCAGTCCGCGTTTGTTGAAAAGCGTTGACCGGCTGTTCCAAACCCAGATACCGGTGTCGGGCTGGGCAGTCCATTTGCCCGATTGCATCGCCCAGAAAGCGGAAAAAGAAGGAATGGTTCCGTTGCTGCGTATATTGGTTGCGGCCTGGGGATCGGTTTCCGACCGGTCGGCATACAGCACATAAGACCGGTCGGCCCGCCAGTTACCCCATACGCCTGTTGTATATGGATTGATCAGGGTGTCGGTTAAGCCGATACACCGGGCTGCCAGTTGCGCAGGCGGCACATCATATGCCATGCGGCAAACGGATTGACCGCCGGGCAACGTGACCGGCGTATAACCCGCCGGACAGGCATTGACGATGGTTTGGGCTTCTCCAACCAGGTTGCGTGTCGAAAAAATGATGTCCAGGTCGTTGTCGCTGGTGGCCGCCTGCAATTGCGTCGCCGTATTGTTATAAATTTCCAGGCCCACAGACTTGGCAATACCCCAATCCTTCGCGCCGATCCGCAAGTGATGCGTACCGGCCGTAAGCGTCACCGGCAGCAGGTGCCAGAAACGGAAATTTTCCAGGTTCGCCGGTTCACTATTAAATGTGGTATTGGTATATATGCGATTGTCATCGATGAACACCTGCATATAGTTGTCAGCGCCGGCGCCGAAATAATACACGCCTGTGGTTGGAATATTGATGGTTCTGTCTATATACCACCAGGTACCAGTGGGCACCAGGTCACAACAACGCCAAATACCCGTTCTGTTAAGCGGCCCTAAACCATCCCTCGGTGATTCGTCAGGTGAGCAGGGCGGTATGGCTACAACCAATGCTTTCATATTGCCGCTGGTAGAATCGCCGGTCATGACCGCTTTTTTCAGGTAGCAGTCTTCACAGTCATCGTCGTCATTCTCCTCCTCTCTGGTCTGTTCAAAACTTATACCGCAGGTACTGCCACTTGGATTTCTCCAGTAGTTGTTTGACGGGTTGACAAGCTGGCGCGTAAAGCTGGTCAGGGAATCGGTAAACGCGCTGTATAAAAGGGTGCCGCAACTGGTATAGTCAGGGTAGGTTTGTTCCATGAGGCAGATATGAGTGGTATCAGTGTTATAGGGAACCGTATCTTTTATGCATTGCTGTAAGCTGTCCACATATATGAAACCAGGTCCACACACATTGTCTGAAGCGCCGATGGCAAATCGTTTGTTATCCGGCACCTTCCACTGTTCGCGATAGGTCTGTGCATTTGCCTGCAGTACTTTGGTACCGGCATCGATCAGTAACTCCTTTTTATTGGTTGTCGGGTTAACCCGAACTGGGCTGGCCAGCGAAGCTACCGACCCTATCGTTCCCAGTTGATTGCGCCGGCCACTCCTGATGACCTTCAGCGTTACATCAAAAGCGGTATAAGGAACGCCTTCCCGGTCTATCAGGTACAGCGTTTTCGGGCCGCTCCGGTTAACACTGCTGTCAACCACCCAAAGGGTACGCATGAAAGGGAAACTGGCAAACTCAGGATTGCAATCGGTTCCCGAGGTTTGCACCTTGCCCGAAGCGAGTACTTCATCTCCCGGGGCAAACAAGTCCAATCCACCAGACGGCAGCCCGCTCACGATCTTTCCGTTCAGAACAGACAGGTGCGAGAACTGCAGGTCTATATTCTTATAAGCCAGGCCCATGCCGTCGTACGCCCAGTGCGAAGGATAGTGAAAACTGTACAGTGAATCGTCGAAACCGTTGACGGTTTGCTCCACCAGCGGCTCACCGGTTTCTGCATCGAACAGCAACTGCCGCGATACCACCCTACTGCCTTTGTCTATCTGCACAACGCTGTCGATGATGCCGTAACGCTGGATCACTTTGGTCATGGCTATTGACCGGAAACGATTCTCCTCGCGTTGCGGCATGCTCAATGCGGTGGGCAACAGAGCAATAAA
>JAKPBL010000463.1 GCA_029778965.1 Bacteroidota bacterium | reverse complement strand
GAAAAGCCTGCGGTCGAATGAGAAACACCGGTTGCCCGGATCGCTTACCGGAAAACCGACTACATTTGTTGCTGCAAACCGGCAACAATGAAAGCATGGACAGATTACCTGGAGCACAATAAAGACAAATTTCTCAATGAACTGATCGAATTGCTGAAGATTCCCAGCATCAGCGCCCGAGGCGAGCATAAACCGGATATGATACGGTGTGCCGAAGCGGTGAAACAAAGCCTGCTGGCCTCGGGAGCCGATAAAGCAGTCGTTTATGAAACGAAAGGGCACCCCATTGTTTACGGAGAAAAAATCACCGACCCGTCGAAGCCTACCGTGCTGGTGTACGGGCACTACGATGTGCAGCCGCCCGACCCGCTTGAATTATGGCACAGCGGTCCCTTCGAGCCCGTGGTCAGGAACGGGGCCATTTATGCGCGTGGCTCTGCCGACGACAAAGGCCAGTTTTACATGCATGTGAAAGCGATGGAGGCCATGGTCAGCACCGGCACCCTTCCCACCAATATAAAATTCCTGATCGAGGGCGAAGAAGAAGTGGGGTCGCCCAACCTGGCGCATTTTGTAGCCAGTAACAAAGCCCTGCTCGACGCCGACGTTATTTTGATCAGCGACACGGCGATGATCAGCAAAGACGACCCTTCTATCGACATCGGCGTTCGCGGCCTCTCGTATATAGAAGTGGAAATAACCGGCGCCAACCGCGACCTGCACAGCGGCATATATGGCGGCGCCGTAGCGAATCCCATCACGATCTTATGCCAGATGATCGCCAGCCTGCACGACGACAACAACCGCATCACCATTCCCGGTTTTTACGACGATGTGGTGGAAGCGGGCATAGATGAGCGGCGGCTGATGGCGGAAGCGCCTTTCAGCGAATCGGAATATATGGCCGACCTGGGTATTGGCGCATTATGGGGAGAAAAGGGATATACTACCGGCGAACGTACCGGTATCAGGCCCACGCTCGAAGTAAATGGTATCTGGGGTGGTTATACGGGCGAAGGCGCTAAAACCGTATTGCCGTCAAAAGCCTTCGCCAAGATATCCTGCCGGCTGGTACCCGACCAGCATTCGGACAAGATCACACAGTTGCTGATCGACCACCTGCACAAGATCACTCCCTCTTGCGTAGCGCTGAAGGCAAGCCTGCATCACGGCGGCGAGCCGTATATGACGCCGATTGATTCAGACGGCTACAGGGCTGCGGCCCGGGCCATCGAGGCCACCTACGGCAAACCGCCCATTCCTGTTCGCGGCGGCGGCAGCATACCCATCTGCGCCCTCTTCGAAAAAGAGCTTGGCCTGAAGATCGTATTCATGGGATTCGGCCTCGACAGCGACAACCTGCATTCGCCGAACGAAAAATATGACCTGTACAACTATTATAAGGGCATTGAAACGATACCGTATTTTCATCGGTTTTTTGCAGAATTAAACAATGAGTAAGCAGTGTGGAAAAGCTCCGCATCGATAAATACCTGTGGTCCATCCGGATCTTTAAAACCCGCAGCATTGCCGCCGATGCCATTGACCGTGGCAAAGTGCGGCTTAACGGTGAAGCGGTTAAGGCGTCGAGGGCGGTGATAGCGGGCGATGAATATGATATAAGAACGGAAGCGCGGCGCTGGGTGATCAGGGTAAAGGGACTGCTGGATCACCGTGTGCAGTACAGCGAAGCGATTCAATATTATGAAGACCTTACACCGGTCGAAGACAAGGAAGCCATCAAGTACCAGGCTTCGAGTTTTAATACCGGCAAACGCCAGAGCAAAGTGGGCCGGCCCACCAAAAAAGAGCGCCGCGACATCGACGATTTTGTCGGCGGCGAGCCCGGTCTTTAGGCCGCCGGGGTATATTTCCACCACCACCGTATTTTCTGCAGTTATGGGGGCCGGCTTTTGAGGAAAGTGGGGTTTAATTGCAGGAAACTGAGGCAAAATCACCGTATATCTACGATAAACACGCTGGTAAATACCAATTTAAAGGGCTATTACTCGAAGAAAAAGGGTCGATAATCGAAAAAACCCTATGG
>JAKPBL010000462.1 GCA_029778965.1 Bacteroidota bacterium | reverse complement strand
GAGCTCGAAAAGGGCAATGCGGCGGCGGCCAAAGACCTTGCGGCCGATGTAATATCGAATGAAGAGAAGATATTTCACCATGGCAGCCGGGCAGATGCCATTGTGAAAAGCATGCTGCAGCACAGCCGGAACAACAATAACCTGGTAAAAGAGCCGGCTGATATCAACAAGATCGCCGATGAATACCTGCGCCTGGCTTATCACGGTCTTCGCGCCCGCGATAAATCGTTCAATGCCGCCATGCATACCGACCTGGACCCGAATATACCCCCCGTAACGATCGTTGTGCAGGATATCGGCCGTGCGGTATTGAACCTGCTGACCAACGCATTTTATGCGGTAACGGAAAAAAAGAAAGAAAACCTGCTTGGTTACGAGCCGTCGGTTACCGTACGCACCAGGAGATCGGGCGATATGGTTGAGCTGCAGGTGATCGACAATGGAAACGGAATGCCGGCCAGGGTGCTGGAGAAAATCTTCCAGCCATTCTTTACCACGAAACCAACGGGGCAGGGTACGGGCCTGGGTTTAAGCATGTGTTATGACATCGTCACCAAGGTGCATGGCGGCGAGCTCAAGGTCGACAGCCGTGAAGGCGAAGGAACAACGTTTACGATGCGCCTGCCGGTCGACAAAAAAGGATAGTTCCCGTCAGGGTTTGATGATCAGTACGGAAGGCGTGTCGGGCAACCAACTGCTTGCTTTCTCCACTATTGTTCTCCAGCTATCGATGCTTACCAGCAGCAGTTGCTGGCCGGCCAGGAAACTGCTGTCGAAATGGCGCTGCCCGTTTACCCGGATATTGGCAGCCATCGCTGTTTTGGCGGTAAGCGTTTCGTTGTTCTTAATGACGCCCGCACTATCGGCGACGGTCACCCGAACTTCGCTGTTTTGCGCAAGCCTGATCGCATAATCCAGCATGAAAACATCTGCCTCGCTGTATACCGGCAATAAAATATGCCCGGCCGCCGTCATTCCCTTGTCGATGAAAAAGCCGACGGGAATGGCTGCTCCGCGGGTGATGTACCGCACCTGCTCATCAAAGCTGGACGTGTCGAAAAGTTTTTCCCGGCCCGTAATGGTATCGTAGAGCAGATCGGGGCTGATGATCTTATTGGTGACGCCCAGAATGCGCCCCAGCAAGGTGCCTTCGTAAACGGATGAGCCGACGCCCACCAGCAGCAGGTCGAAGTGCCCGTTGTTGGCCGTATGAACGATCTCTTCCGGAACATCGAGCGCCGGTTTATAAAGGGTGGTAACGGGTAAATCCAGGAGCTTCGCTTCCCGGAGAATGGGCGCGAAACTCTCTGTTTCATATTCCTGCTGGTTATACTGGTTGATCTCGGTGCTGGGCGACAGGTGCAGGGCTGTAATACGCGATGACGATACAGAGTTCTTTACAAACATATTCGCCAGGCGAAGCAGGGCGAGGCCCTTGGCGGGGATGCGGAACGAGATCAGGATGCGGTAGGCAGCCCCCGCTGTTTCTTCCGCTTTCGTTATTGCTGTGGGTTCTGGTGTAAACCGGTTGATAAGATCCAGCGCAGGCCCTGTCATAAAGGTGGTGGCCAGGGCCATCAGCACCATCATGGCGAACACTTCCGGCGTCAGCACGCCCAGGTCGTACCCGATGTTCAGCACCACCAGCTCCATTAACCCGCGGGTGTTCATCAGGGCGCCGATCGAGAGGCTGTCGCGCCAGCTTTGACCTACGAACCGGGCAGCCAGGGCGCCGCCGGCAAATTTTCCGGCTACGGCTACTGCGATGATCAGGAGACATACCAGCCAGAGATTGCCGTTGTTCAGTAAACCGATCTGGGTCCTGAGGCCGGTGAACACAAAGAACAGGGGAAGCAGCAACACCACTGCCACATCTTCTACCTTACCAATAAAGAGGCTGCGGAAGCTGGCATTTGCCGGCATGATCGCACCCGCCATAAAAGCCCCGAAAAGGGCATGAATACCGATCACTTCCGCCAGAAAAGACGAGAGGAGCAGGGTGATGAAAAATATCGCGACTACGGGTTTGCTCAGGGTTTCCTT
>JAKPBL010000460.1 GCA_029778965.1 Bacteroidota bacterium | reverse complement strand
GTTGGAATACAAGCATACCCGATTTGATGATACTGCTGGTAGAATAGGCCTGCGGCAGATAACTGTTTTCCCATTGACTGGTTCTGAGCGCCAGTTGCAGGCGAATCCTTTTCTTCCAGAACGACTGGTCCCATTTTACCGACCAATTGGTCAGGGCCGTATTCATTTGCCAGTTGCTGAACGACTGGAAGTTCTGTCCCGACTTCCTGTAACCCGCTTCAATACGGTATTGCAAACGAGGAGAAAATCCGCCAACACTGAATGCAAAAGCATGATTGGCCTGGCCGTTGAAACCAAGCTTGGTTTGATCGTTAAGAGGATCTGTTCTATAATTGGGAGCGGCCGACTGGGCCACTTCTCCTACCAGCCACCAATTACGCCCCAACATTTTTTTTGCTTCCAGCGACACGCCCGATATCCGCACGGAAAACCGCTGATCACCGGCAACAGGCCAGTTTTTCCGGCCGCTATAGCCCGATAAAATAAGGTGATCGGTATTCCTGCCGCCAATACCTATGCGAAGCAGGTAGAACGGGTTGAAGTTTCGCTTGTTGCCGGATATGGCAAGATCGCGGAAGCGATAGTCGATACCACCGACAGTGGCGGCCAGGTATATCTTCCGGTCGTATTCAAACGAAAACCCGTTGGCTGTAATATTTTTGGCGGTCAGTTCACTGCTGTTGACAGCAGTTCGGCCAATACTGATATTTCGTAAACCGGAGAGCAACAATACCCATCGGGGCAAATGCGCCAGGCCGGGCAAAGAGTCTTCGCGCAAGCGGTCGGCCAGCAATTGCTGCCAGTCTGGTTTTTTCATCATGCCTTTAACGAGGTTCAACCGGGCTGCATAATTCTTACCGAGTTGCCGGAGGCTGTCAATACGTGCCGAAGCCTGTGAATACATGCCCGCAAATTTTTCATACCATTCTATAAACACGGCAGCGTTTTGTTGCTGTACCTGCTCTCGTTTTTTGTTGATGCTGTCGGGTAGTGTCAGGTCATAGGTAATACCGGGCACACGCAAAATTTCATAGGCTTCCACCAGTCGTTGCCGCCATTCACCTGCCGAAAAGTTTTTTTCCAGGAGGGCCAGTTGTGCAATTTCCGTTTCAATACAGTGGGTAAATGCAGTTACGGCTGCTTCCTGCTCTGCCAGTCCCAGTTTTTTTTGTGCCATCGCTCTTACCTGCGATTGCCAGCCGGTTCTGTCGTAGCTAACCTGGAAATCGGTGATGTCGCGGTAATAAGAAGAGTTGGTTTGCCTTGTCCAAATCCGCGCCTGCAGCGGCAGAACGCCTGCCAGTGTTCCATTCAACTGAAGCAGGGCGTTGTGCTGAAACACATTGTTCTCTTTGAAAGGCGTGTCGAGGCTGGATTGATATGTAAACTGGTAATTAACCGATCCGCCGGCCAGGTGAATCAGGTCGGAGTTGCGACCCTGCCGTGGTATTTCAGTAGACATGGTGGGCAATTTTTCCGGCAAACGCAGTTGACATTTGCAGGGCGGCACCGAGTCGATGACCCAATGCGAGCTGTCAAAAAACGATCCTTTCAGCGACTGTAGGCCACTGCCATAAAGAGAGTCCGCCTTACCTTCTTTTGTCTTTGCCTGGGCAAAGCAGGAATAGGAAGGGAAACACAGCCATAGGAAACCTATATGAATGAGCAGACGCATCCTCTTTCGACGATTGTTAAGTAAATCGCGAAATGACTTTTTATAAAATCATTTGCTTATTTGCCTGGAGAAAACAGGGAGGATGTAAAACGGAGGTGGATGGGAAGAGGTGTACATAGGCAGGTTTTTTTTGATAACGGCACTGCCTCGATTTTATTGCGAAAAAAAAATCAATCATATAATAAACGTTTGATCCGCCCGTTATCCATACATTAAAACCCTTCTATGAAAAGACTGTTCAAAAAAAGCAATACGCGGATATTTCTTTTAGCAGTTGCAACTGTGTGTGCTCTTTCTTCTTCCGCCCAAACCAGCATTTGGGGCAGCCCCACACCACTCGAGAATGGTAACGACGGAGTTCCCATGACCGTGGGACTGAAATTCCGTTCATCACAAACCGCTTATATAGAAGGTATACGGTTCTATAAATGGGCCATTGACACGAATACCTATGTGCTGCGGCTCTATAAGGCCCGCGACTCTTCTTTACTGGCAACAACTACCTATAAAAATGACTCTGCCACAGGCTGGGTGCAGTCGACTTTTGCCAACGCGGTTACTATCCAGCCAGATACATTGTACCTGATCTCGGTCTATTCTCCTTCGGGGAATTATTCATACAGCGATAACTATTTTTCAGGAGGGGTCAGCTTTACCAACGGCCGTTTTACCGCACCCGCCAGCAACCTGACCGATGGCTACAACGGATTGTATGTTTATGGCAATCACGTACCTAATACGCACTATGAAGACAGCAATTACTGGATCGATATCGTGGCCAATGATCCCAACCTGAACGATATCAACTGGACGAAAACCGGTAATGACATACACAATACCAACAACGGTATCGTCACCATCGGCACCTCTACCAACCCGGCTCCGGGCGACGGCAATTTAAAGCTGGCCGTAAACGGCAATATCTATACGAAAAAGCTTAAGATCACCCAAACCGGATGGGCTGATTTCGTGTTCGATTCCGACTACCGGTTGCTTCCGCTCGACAAACTGGAAGAGTATATCAAACAGCACCACCGGCTGCCCGACATGCCTGCTGAAAAAGAAGTACTGGCAAACGGCGCAGATGTTGGCGACCAGCAGGTATTGTTGTTACAGAAGATAGAAGAGCTGACCCTGTATATCATCGAACTGAAAAAAGAGGTGGAAACGCTGAAGAAGAAAACCCGTCCATAAAAGAGGCTCTTCTGCCGGGATTACTTCAACCCAAATGCTTTTTTCACTTTCGGCACATAGTCCAGCTTCTCCCAGGTGAACAGCTCCACTTTTTTCTTTATCACTTTCCCGTCGGGTGATTTGAACTCCTTCTCCACTATCTCCGGCTTCCGACCCATATGGCCATAGGCGGCTGTTTCGGAATAGATCGGCGTGCGCAGCTTCAGGCGCTGCTCGATGAAGTAAGGACGCATATCGAAAATCGATGCTACTTTCTTCGCAATCTCTCCGTCGGTCATATCAACTTTGGCAGTGCCATACGTATTGATGTAAAGGCCCATGGGCTGCGATACGCCGATGGCATAAGACACCTGCACCAGCACCTCATCGCAAAGGCCGGCTGCTACGAGGTTCTTCGCGATATGACGGGTGGCATAGGCAGCCGAGCGGTCTACTTTCGAGGGATCTTTTCCGCTGAAAGCGCCGCCGCCATGCGCGCCTTTTCCGCCATAGGTATCAACGATGATCTTACGGCCGGTCAGACCGGTATCGCCGTGCGGACCACCGATCACAAACTTGCCCGTAGGATTAATGTGAAACTTGATCTTGTCGTTGAACAGCTTCGCGTATTTCTTATACTTGGTTTTCACACGGGGGATAAGTATCTCCACCATGTCTTTTTTGATCTTCGCCAGCATTTTGGCCTCGGTATCAAAATCATCGTGCTGGGTAGAGATCACGATCGCATCGATGCGAACGGGCTTGTTGTTATCGTCGTATTCAAGCGTCACCTGGCTTTTGGCATCGGGACGCAGGTATTTGATCTGTTTGTTCTCGCGACGCAGCGCTGCCAGTTCCTGCAGCAGCTTGTGCGCAATGTCCAGCGCCAGCGGCATATAATCGTCGGTTTCGTTGGTCGCATAACCGAACATCATACCCTGGTCGCCCGCGCCCTGGTCTTCTTTCTTCTTCCGGTCAACACCCTGGTTGATATCGGCGCTCTGCTCGTGGATGGCGCTTAGCACCCCGCACGAGTTCGCTTCGAACATATAATCACTCTTGGTATAACCGATCTTCCTGATCACGTCGCGGGCAATCTCCTGCACGTCGAGATAAGCGCGTGACTTCACCTCGCCGGCCAGCACCACCTGGCCGGTGGTGACCAGGGTTTCGCAGGCTACTTTTGAATGGGGATCGAACGCAAGAAAATGATCGATAAGGGCATCGGATATCTGGTCAGCCACTTTATCGGGATGTCCTTCAGACACACTCTCGGAAGTGAATAAATAAGGCATGGAGCTTTTTTCTAATTGGGGGCAAATATAGTAAATCGACAGACTTATATCTTCGAGTACACTATATAAAGCCGCATTTTACGAGTGGGATGGGCGCCGCCGCCGAGAATTGCACGGCCCTTCGCTACCGGGTTGAGGCGCATCAGCCACGCCGTAGCCGTGCCAAACAGGAATGGCTTGGTGGTATATGGTGCGTACAGTCGAAGATCGAATGAATGGCCGCCTTTCGTAGCTATGTTCTGCACATAACGGGTCAGGTCGAATTCGTACTTGCCGTCTTTCAGGTAACCGCCAAACTGCGCGGGGTCGTAGAGCAGCGACAGGTTCGAATTCCCGATAAACGAAATGGGTATGGTAACAAAGCCGTTGCCCGTGGTTGCAGCCGTATCGTACGCATCGAGGAACATGAGATCGGGACCGGTAAAATAATCGTCTTCCAGCCCTTCGAGCTTTTCAGCGATAAGTGCAGCCCGGTAGATCATGCGGTTGCCGATGTTCTGCAGGTGGGGAATGCGGATCTTCACCATCGTGCCCGGAGTCGATTGCAGGTACACTTCCTGTGCATTCACACCCGGCGGGTTCGACGCGATATTGTTTTCAAAATTGGTGCCGCTGAACTGGCGCGCAATTATATTGGCGTTGTGCTTGCTGCGGAACCGGAAATTGGTGATGCTGGTATCGGGAGTACCGTTGGATATTCTACGGTAATGGAAAGTGAGATAGGTGCCGGTATCGGCGAGGTTCATATAAGCCAGGGCCCGCTTATACGGCGAGCCGGGATCCACTTTCAGCGCAAAGCCTTTGAAGTAGTTGTTGAACAGCGTGTCGTTCTGGTAAAGGCTGGAATCGAGGTGCATCAGCTCATTGCCGAAAGCCAGGTCGAGCGGAATGCGCAGCTTGTTGCTCACCCGCACGGTGTCGGTACCGTTTACATACATCAGGCTGTCGTTGAGGGTGCTGAACAGCACGTTGTCTTTGGCGCCGAGCTGTTCGCTGACGGGGAAGGAAGGATGCGAGATCAGGTAACCCAGCGAAGAGTCGCGGAAGTCTGACGACTGGCTGATACGGTACACGCGGAAGTTACCGATGGCATTCGAGTCGCCGTACAGGGTTTTATACCGGAGGTTCAGCACCACTGAGTCGAGGCCGATGATGCTGTCGAGCGGACCGAAAGGCCGGGCAATGCCCCGGGTGGCCATCATCTGGAAATAGATCTCAGCCGAGGTTTTGCCGAACGAAGGGTCTTCCATCTGACCCACTGCATGGTTGGCAGTATTAACGATACGGGTGCTGTCGGCCAAAAAATCGAGCTCCGAAATAACATCATAGGTGGTGTCGAAAACGGAAACATTGTCAACGGTGGGGATCAGGTCGCTGCCGATTTCGGTGGTGCGGATCTTGGTACACGACGCGATACATATGAAAGCAGCCAGTGTGGAAAGAGAACACAAGAGTTTCTTCACAAAGAAGCGGTTATTAATATTGAAAAAAGCGCGGTCAGGCCGGGGCCTGGCAGTTACTTGGCAAGGTCGGTATACAGTTGTAAATAGTCTGTTAAATCAGACTCGGCATTATATGCCAGTATTTTCTTTCCCTTCACTTTCGAAAATTCTTCCTGCAACTTCTTATCCACTTTCTCGGCGCCGAAGCTGATGGCATCGGCAAAGCTGGCGCCGCCCCTGAACATCGCGGTATTGGTACCCTCTTTAAACGGTTCCAGGTCTTTCTCCTTGATGCTGGTATGTATCTGGGCCTGTTTCATAAAGTCGGCGCCCAACTTTTCCTTGAAGCTGTTCTGCCCAATGGTGAACAGCACCCGGCTATGGCTGAATACCGGCTCTTTTTTATACGCCGTTTTGAGATAGAAAGGGATCAGGCTCGTCATCCAGCCGCTGCAATGGATCAGGTCGGGCGGCCAGCCGAATTTCTTCACGGTTTCCAGGGCGCCCTTGCAAAAGAAAACCGTGCGCAGGCTGTTGTCGTCGAACCATTCGTCTCTGTCGTCGTGAAAAACAAATTTCCGTTTGAAAAGGTCTTCGTTATCGAGAAAATATACCTGCAGGCGGGCATTCGGCAGCGACGCCACTTTGATCTGCAGGGGAAAATCGTCGTTATCAACCGTAACATTGATGCCGCTCAGCCTTACCACTTCGTGCACCCGGTGACGGCGATCGTTGATGGTACCGAAACGAGGCAAGATGCAACGCACCTCAAATCCACAGTCGTTCGATAAT
>JAKPBL010000458.1 GCA_029778965.1 Bacteroidota bacterium | reverse complement strand
CCAGGTATGTAGAAGTGCTGCAGGAGCTGGCTGGCCGCAAACCGGCGTCGGGTACGGTTTTTCCTGGAAAGTCGGCGTATGGAAAGAAACTCACCCGCGCCAGCCATTTTTTTATAAGCGACCTGGATGGTACACTGATGGAGGGGAACAGCAGCCCCGGGCTCGATGCGCTTACAGACTGGCTTGCCGCGAAGGGCGACGATATTGCATTCGGAGTGGCCAGCGGCCGCAACAAAGAACTGACTGCATTGGCGTTTGCGCAATATAACCTGCCTTCACCCGATATTATGATCTGTTCTGCGGGATCGGAGATATACTATACAGATAAAATGATTCCTGATAACGGTTGGGGAAAGCACATCGACTACCAATGGAGACGGGCCGACCTGGAAGAGGCGCTCCAGCGGTTCCCGGGCATCCGCTTGCAGGAAAAGGACGCACAGTGGCGGTTTAAACTCAGCTATTACGTAGACAACGGATTTACAGATGACCAACTGGCTGACCTGTACAAGTTTCTCGACGATCGCAAACTGCGCGCAAAGCTGTTGCTGACGGAAAACCGATACCTGGATTTCCTCCCTTTCCGGGCAAGTAAAGGCAATGCCCTGCGTTACCTCAGCCATAAATGGAAGATGCCGCTGGAGAATATGCTCACGGCCGGTAACAGCGGCAACGACAAAGACATGCTCACGGGCAAAATGAAGGGCATAGTGGTAGCCAATTACAGCAAGGAGCTTGAGCCGCTGAAAAAAAGCAGGTCGGTCTATTTTGCCAAAAAGGAATTGGCGGCCGGCGTTATGGAAGGGTTGCAGCATTACCTGTTGAAATCATAGATACAGCCACCGCGCCGGTCTTTAATGGAAAATGTCACCGGACTTATATTTGAAGTCGCGGTGACATTACAGATAAATTTTCTCTCGTGCTTGTGCTAAGCCGCCAATGCCTTAAG
Source organism: Bacteroidota bacterium (assembly GCA_029778965.1). GTDB lineage: Bacteria > Bacteroidota > Bacteroidia > Chitinophagales > Chitinophagaceae > Flavihumibacter. The sequence continues at coordinate 5,490 of JAKPBL010000458.1, read as the reverse complement.
CTTCGCAGCTCTTGCAGCTTACCAGGCTGGTGACCATTTCTTTCGAAACGCTCTGGCTGCGCTGGTAGTACAGGGTTTTTACGCCCAGCTTCCAGGCTTCGATCAGCAGGCGGTTCACCTCTTTTACCGGTAGGTCGGCCGGGATATTGAGGTTCAGGCTTTGTGACTGGTCAACATATTGCTGGCGGATCGATGCCTGCTGGATGATCTCCAACTGGCTGATCTCTTTGAAAGTCTTGAATACTTCTTTTTCTTCGCTGGTAAGTCCCGAAAGATGCTGCACGCTGCCATGGTTCAGCATGATGCTGCGCCAGGTGTCTTCGTTGTCCATTCCTTTTTTCTCCAGCAGCGTTTTCAGGTACTTGTTCTTGCGCATGAAATTGCCTTTCGATAGTCCCGCTTTGTAATAGTTGCTGCTGAAGGGCTCGATACCGGGTGATGTCTGCCCCAGGATGGCTGAAGACGAGGTGGTAGGTGCAATAGCCATTAGGGTGGTATTGCGGCGGCCATACCCTTTCAGCATTTCAGGTTCGCCATAGATCCATGCCAGGTCCTTGCTCGCTTTCACGGCCTTGTCTTCGATGTCTTTGAAGATCATTGCGGTGAGTTGCTTGGCGCGCAGTCCTTCGAAGGGAATCATGTTTTTCTGCAGGTAAGAATGCCAGCCCAGTACGCCGAGACCCAGCGCGCGGTGGCGCTTGGCGAAACGGTTGGCCGATTCCAGGTAATGGTTGCCTTCTGTTTTGGCAATGAATTCCTGCAGCACTGAGTCGAGGAAATAGATGGCCAGCTTAACGGCATTGGTATCTTTCCATTCGTCGTACAGTTCGAGGTTCATCGACAACAGGCAGCAGATGAACGATTCGTCTTCGGTCGAAGGCAGCATGATCTCCGAGCAGAGGTTGCTGGCGTGGATCGCCAGGTTTTTGTCTTTATAAACCTGTGGTTTATTGCGGTTCACGTTGTCGGTGAAAAAGATATAAGGCAATCCCTTCTGCTGGCGGCTCTCCAGTACTTTCGCCCAGATCTTGCGTTTCTCCATATCGCCGTCGATCATGTCCTGCATCCAGTAATCCGGCACACATACGCCGTAGAAAAGGTTCTGGATGGGATGGCCGATGTCTTTGATGCGCAGGAAGTCTTCGATATCACCATGATCGATGTCCATATAGGCCGCGAAAGCGCCACGGCGCACACCGCCCTGTGAGATGGTATCCATCGCTGTATCGAACAGGCGCATGAAGCTGACCGCTCCGCTGCTCTTGCCGTTGTCGGTAACCGCGCTGCCGCGTTCACGCAGTGAACCGAAATAAGCCGACGTGCCACCGCCGAGCTTGGTTTGCATGATCACTTCGCCGAGCTTGTGCGTAATGCCTTCGATATGATCGGGAACGTGTACGTTGAAGCAGGAGATGGGTAATCCGCGTTCTGTTCCCATATTGGCCCAGATGGGCGAGCTCAGGCTCATCCAGCCGCGTTCCACCATTTCCTTGAACGCATCTTTCAGTTCGGGTTTGTACAGTCGCTGGGCGGCTGCGCTGCAGATGCGTTCGATGGCGCCTTCTACCGTTTCGCCCTTCAGCAGGTAGCCGCGGTTCATGATTTGTTCGCTTTCTTCATTCTTCCACCACAGTTTTTCATGTTCGTTGGAAGGGATCAGTAACTGCTCGGTGGCGGTTGGCACCGGGATTTGCTCAAATAAGGTGGTCATGGCTAAGTAATTAATGGATATTAGAACAGATCGTACGCGGAAATGCTCTTGTCAAATTTGGTAGATTCTACTGGGCGTTTGGCAAAGAAATCGTCGAGGCTGTTCGAGAAAACTTCTTCTTCGAACCACAGCATCGGCGCAATTTCTTTACCGGTAACATTGAATACCGGTGCGAAACCGATCTGCTGCAGGCTGTCGTCGGCGCGTTTCTTCATAAAATTGGTGAGATCGCTTTTCTTAATGATGTCGATCTCGCCGGCGCTGAAGATCCAGTCGAGCATGCGGCCTTCGGTGACGATCGATTGGCTCACGGTAGTACGCACGTGTTCGATCATCTCGGCGGTAAAGATCTCGGGATATTCGTTTCGCAGCTTATTCACTATATATATACCCGCATTGGCGTGAATTTGTTCATCTACCGAGGTCCAGGCGATGATATTGCTCACATTTTTCATCAGCCCCTTGAAACGGGTGAACGACAGGATGATCGCGAACTGCGAGAACAGGCTTACATTCTCGATCAGCAGGCTGAACAGGATCAGCGAGGTAATATATGATTTGCGGTCGTCTGATTTGGCGTTCTGCAGAGCGGCCGACAGGTAGTCGATGCGCTCGCGTACCACCGGCACTTCCAGCAGTTTTTCGAACTGGTTGTTATAGCCCAGCACCTCCAGCAGGCGCGAGTAGGCTTCGGAATGGCGGAACTCGCATTCGGCGAAAGTGGCGCCCAGGCCGTTCATCTCGGGTTTGGGGAAATGCTGGTAGAGGTTACCCCAGAACGATTTAACGGCCACTTCGATCTGGGCAATGGAAAGCAGGCTGTTCTTAATGGCATTTTGTTCGGCCGGGCTGAGATGGGCATGAAAGTCCTGGATATCGGCGGTAAAGTCAACTTCCGAATGCACCCAGAACGATTTATTGATGGCGGCGGTGAACTGGAGCACTTCGGGGTACTCAAAAGGTTTGTATTGGATTCTTTTGTCAAATAATCCCATGACGTATAAAAATTTCTGATTAGGTAATCGGCCCGGCAGGTAAGGAATCAACCAAAGTCGGACGTTAAATTTCCGGCTTTGATTTTTTCCGGCAGGGTAAAGAAATTAACGGTATGTGAAAAAGTCGGTCGGGTTTTTTGCGGTTTTTAATTCCGGGTATCGCGTATAAGGCAGATATAAATAAATAACCAGCTTTAATGCTCTGATTATCCATGATATGTGACTTTTCGCTATTCGTGGTCCCGGGTAATGCGCGCTTTTCTCCCAGGGTTTTTGCCCGGCAAAGGCGAGTCGGTATTTTTTGGGGGCGCTTGTTCAGCCGGCCGGCTGCGGGACCCCTGCCCTTATATTATATTTGTTTATCAACCAATTGACAAATGGTCCGACCGCTGCTATTCTTCCTGACCTGTTTTTGCCTGCTGCCCGCATTTGCCCAGCAAAAACCCAATATCATCGTTATCCTGGCCGACGATATGGGATATGCCGACCTGGGTTGCTATGGCGGTGAAATACATACTCCCCACCTCGATAAACTCGCGCAACAGGGGGTAAGGCTCCGGCAGTTTTACAATAACTCCATTTGTGCCCCCACCCGCGCTTCGCTGATCACCGGCCAGTATGCACATAAAGCGGGCATGGGTTATTTCAATTCGAACCTCGGCTTGCCATCGTACCAGGGGTATCTTAACAAGGAGTCGCTCACCTTTGCCGAAGTGCTCAAACTGGGTGGTTATCAAACCTACCTGTCGGGCAAATGGCATGTGGGCAGCGACAGCAGCAACCGGGAATGGCCTACCCAGCGCGGCTTCGATCATTTCTTCGGGTTCCTGGGCGGCGCTTCGGCGTTTATGTACCCCGATCAGCCCCAAAAAGGCCGGAGGGAACCCGGACCTTTTTATGAAGACAGGAACCCGGTTTCATTTCGCGGCCGGCCGGATTTTTATGCTACTGATATTATCACCGATTATGCCGTTCGTTATATCAATGATGCCGCCGCCGGTCGCCAGCCATTTTTTCTTTATCTCTCCTACAATGCGCCGCACTGGCCCCTGCAGGCTCCGGCCGAAGATATCGCCCGGTATAAAGGCGTGTACGATATCGGCTGGGATTCGCTGAGAGCACAGCGCTTTGCCCGGCAAAAAGAGCTGGGTGTTGTTGCGCCCACCGCTACCCTTTCTGTTAAAGACAACGACATCCCGTACTGGAAAGACCTCACCTGGGAGGAGCAGCGATTCTGGGCGCGTAAAATGGAAGTGTATGCGGCGATGGTAGACCGTATGGACCAGGGCGTGGGCCGGGTGCTGCAGGCGCTCGAGGCCACGAAAACGCTCGACAACACCCTGATCGTTTTCCTGTCGGATAACGGGGCCCCGGTGGAAGACGTAGATCGTTTTATGGGGGCTGCCGCCAACGACGGGCCGGTAGGCACGGCGGGCAGCTCTGAATCGCAAAGCAGGAATTGGTCTTATGCCTCCAATACGCCTTTCCGCGGCTTTAAATCGTATGCGTATGAAGGCGGCATCAGCACCCCGCTGATCGCCTGGTATCCGAAAAAAATAAAAGCGGGACAACTATTATCGGGCAGCGCGCATATCATCGACCTGGCGCCGACGCTCTATGATATCGCCGGGGTGTCTTATCCTGTTAACTATAAGGGGCATAGCAGTTATCCGCTGGCCGGCCGCTCGCTGCGCAGGTGGTGGTTCGACGCGCAGCCGCTTCCGGAAAGATCCTTCTTTGGTGAGCGGGCGGGCAACCGCGTGGTGCTGCAGGGGCGCTGGAAACTGGTATCGATCTATCCCTCGTACCGCTGGGAGTTATATGATATCAGCACAGACCGCGGCGAAACAACTGATCTTTCTGCACAGTACCGCGAAAAGCTGAATGAGTTGTCGCGCCTGTATTTCGACTGGGCCAGGCAACAGGGTGTGGTCGACTTCAATACGATTCGTCCCGTTGAGCCACTGATCCCCACCGCCGACGGCAAGGGTGTGCAGGCATACTAACGAGCGGGCTTGCGGTCAATAAAAATGCGGCTTAATGTATTTAACCGTTAATTTTAGCCGTCAACCAAATCTACTTGCCATTCATGCGGTTATCCCTGCCGTTATTTGCGCTTCTTTTCTTCGTTGCTGCTGCCAGGCTTTATGGGCAATCGCCCGCTGTATTCAAACCCGACTCTGTTAAGAAAGAACTGGTCGCCACACGCATTTATTCTTCGCTGAAGATCGACGGCCACCTGGATGAAACAGCGTGGCAACTGGCGCCCGCTTCTCCCCCTTTTACGCAAATAGAGCCGGTGCAGGGCGCACCCGCTGCAGCGGAAACCAGTATAAAAGTGTTATACGATAAACAGCACCTGTACATCGGTGCTTTTATGAAAGATACGCTCGGGAAAAAAGCGATCCGGGCTACCGATTTCAAGCGGGATTTCAATCACCTTGCGCACGACCTGCTTAATATCGGGTTCGATGGCTTCAACGACCAGCGCAATTCCATGTCATTCGCCACCAACGCTTACGGGGTACAACGCGATTACCTCGGATTCGATGCCCTGTATTACGACATCGACTGGGATGGATTGTGGAAGGTAAGGACCAGCCGCACCGATTCGGGATGGTATGCCGAGATCGAGATACCCTGGCAAACGCTGCGGTATAAAAAAGAGGCCGATTCGGTACAGCACTGGGGCATTAATGTCTATCGCAGCCGGCGATCGACCAATGAGTTGTCTGCCTTATCGCCTTTTCCGCGGGTATTCAGCGCTTCGCGAATGGACTATGC
>JAKPBL010000444.1 GCA_029778965.1 Bacteroidota bacterium | reverse complement strand
AGCAACGCTGCTCGATAAGATCAGGGGCGGCTGGGCCGGGCAAACCATCGGCGTTACTTTCGGCTGGCCTACCGAATTTCGTTACACCGGTACGTTTATACAAGATTATGAACCCATACACTGGACCGACGATTACGTGAATGAGGCCATGACGCGTTTTCCGGGTTTGTACGATGATATCTACGTAGACCTCACTTTCGTGGAAGTGTATGACCGGCTGGGCTTACAGGCCCCCCTCGATTCCTTTGCCGCTGCTTTCGCCCGCAAGGAATATGAGCTCTGGCACGCCAACCAGGCCTGCCGGTATAACCTGCAACAAGGTATGGCGCCCGCTGAAGCCGGTCATTGGCTGCACAACCCCCATGCCGACGATATCGATTTCCAGATAGAAGCGGATTTCGCAGGACTGATGAGTCCCGGCATACCCGGCGCGGCCACTGCCCTTGCTCATCGCCTTGGGCGGATGATGAATTCGGGCGACGGGCTGTACGGTGGCATTTATGTAGCCAATCTCTATGCGCTGGCTTTTGTGCAAGACGACCTGCCGGCCATTGTAACCGAGGCGCTGGCGCCGATTCCACCGCAAAGTAAATTTTACCAATGCATCACCGATGTGATAGCGTGGCATAAGCAATACCCGACCGATTGGAAAGCAACCTGGTTCGAGATACAGAAAAAATGGAGCGAAGAAACGGGTTGTCCCAACGGCATTTTCCATCCGCTCGACATTGATGCCAAGCTGAATGCGGCTTATGTAGTAGCGGGTCTGTTATACGGCGAAGGCGATTTCACGAAAACAATGGAGATCACCACGCGTATGGGACAGGACTCAGATTGCAATCCTGCTACCGCGGGTGGCGTATTGGGTGTGATCAAGGGATATGATGCGCTGCCGGCATACTGGATGACTGCGCTGCGTAAAGCCGAGCAACGGCCGTTTTCTTATACCGCGTTCTCGCTGGAAAAAGTATATGCCGCCGGCTATCGCCATGCCCTGGCGCACCTGCAGCAACTGGGAGCCGATACCACGGCAGACCTGATCACCATTCCCGTCGACAAAAAAGAGGTCGTTCCCTTTGAAGAAAATTTTGCCGGTCATTTCCCGCGTTCCTTTCTGCCGCTGAGCCAGGTATTTACCGATCGCTTTTCTTTTTCGTTCGAAGGAAACGGTTTCGTGCTGCGTGGTTATGCCGGCAAGAAACGAAACGAGGCACCCGATTATACGCTTCGTGCTACATTGACGATCGACGGGCAGGCCGTTGAAACAGCCAGTTTTCCCACCGAGCCCAGGAAAGGCAGAACCGATCTTTTCTGGCGCTACCAACTGACACCTGGCAGGCACGACGTAACGATACAGGTGCTTAATCCGCATCCCGACTATACGTTTACAACGGTAGACTGCCTCGTATATGACAATAAAAAACATCCCGCCATCCGGTAATCGTTTATCATGCGCATGAATAGGAACTGGCTGCTGACCGTGCTGCTGCTTGCAGGCATATACCCAACGGGCAGTGCGCAGACAGCCGGCTACAACGGCAGTCCCCGGCTCAACGGCAGCTTTATTCAACATTCGCTGGTATGCCGCTGGTCTGATGATCAATGGCAGCGTGCCTTCAAAACACTGACCGACGCGGGCATGCAATACGTGGTGATCGGTCCCGTATGGGAAACGGGAAAAGACGGTCGCACCTATGCGGCATATCCCACCGAAAGCGCTGAAGCAACGCATCGCTGCGGCGCCGATATGGTAGAGCAATGCCTGCGGCATGCAGAAAAAGCCGGACTCAAAGTATTCATCGGCCTCAATTTTCACGACAAATGGTGGTCGGCCAATTTTACCCCCGACTGGCTGCAGGACCAAATGGAAACCGGTAACCGGATAGCGGCCGAACTTATTGCACGCTATAAAAAAAGATACCCTGTTACTATGTATGGCTGGTATTGGGTGTGGGAAGTGGAAACCAGCTACTGCCAAACGGAAGCAGCACAAACTGCGCTTGCAGGGGCGCTGAATACCAATCTTGATTTTTTACACGCGGCTACGCCGGACATGCCACTGATGCTTTGCCCTTTTTTCAACCAGCAGGTCAGTACCCTGTCGCAGGCTACTGCTGCCTGGAAAAATATTTTTAAACAGACCCATTTTGCTGCCGGCGATATTTTCGCGCCGCAGGATTGTATCGGGGCCGGCGGACTTACGCTGCCTGTGCTGGCTGCCTGGTTTGGCGCTATCAAAGAACTGGTAAGCAGCAAGCCCGGCATGTTGTATTGGTCTGATGTGGAGACCTTCGACCAGCGGTTCTGGACCAGCGCAACTTTCGATCGCCTGCTGGAACAGATGGAAATCGTAAAGCCTTTTGTATCCGACTATATCTCGTTCGCTTATACGCATTATTATGACCCCGACCAGGTAAACCCCGCTTTCCACCGGGCATACCTGTACTATGTCAGGAAAGGAAAGCTGCCGCGAAAGCCCCGGCCGTCCGTCAGGATCAATGCGGCGGAGGTGGTCATGGAGAACGACCGGACAATGATCCGCTGGTCGGTGACCGGTAACAAAGACCGGCAGTTGGGTGGGTATCTGCTTTATATCAACGATTCATTGTACGCCAATTGGCAAAGTCGTGCAGCACGCAATGGCAGGCAGGTGGAGATAAAAAAAGGCCATCCTGCCGGCAGCACAAAAATCAGTATCGTGCCTTATGCCGTTACAGGTGCAACGGGTAAGGCATATACCTGGACAACGATCTTATAAACAACAGTAATGGCAAATACGAGCAGCATGGAAAATAAAAATATCGGGTATGTGGTTTTTCTCACCGTGGTAGCGGCCCTCGGCGGATTTTTGTTCGGGTATGATACCGCGGTGATCTCAGGCACCATCGAGCAGGTGTCGGCCCAGTTCGGCCTGAATGCGTTGCAGCAGGGATGGTATGTGGGTTGCGCCCTTGTGGGATCAATGGGCGGCGTATTGCTGGCGGGCTGGTGCGCCGATAAGCTGGGCCGGAAAATATCGCTGGTGGTTTCGGCGGTATTGTTTGCGCTTTCCGGCATCGGCTGCGCCGTTGCCGGTGGCATCGATGCGCTGGTGGCCTATCGCATCATGGGCGGCATTGCAATCGGTATGGTGTCGATCATATCGCCGATGTACATTTCCGAGATCGCGGTTGCAAAATACCGGGGCCGGCTCGTGGCCATGTACCAGTTGGCCATTACCATCGGCTTTATGGGCGCTTACCTGGTGAACTACTATTTGCTGCAGGGATCATTATCGGGCCGGCATTTTCAGTCGCCCCACCTGGAGCTGGCGTTTGTAACCGAGGTATGGCGGGCAATGCTGGGCATGGAGGCCCTGCCGGCTATCCTGTTCCTGGCCGTGGTATTTTTCATACCGGAAAGTCCGCGGTGGCTGCTGGTGCGAGGCCGGCAGCAGTCGGCGGTACGCATCCTGGAAAAGATCAACAACAGCCTGCAGTCGGCCCAGGCCGAGGCCGGCGAGATTATAGCGCAACTGGCAGGACAGCGCGCCCGGAACAGCTACCGGCTTGTATTCGGGGCCGGCTATCGGAAGGTATTGCTGATCGGCGTGGCCATTGCCATACTTGGCCAGTTCATGGGGGTGAATGCTGTGCTGTACTATGGCCCCACGATCTTTAAGAACAGCGGTCTTTCAGACGGTGACTCCTTGTTTTACCAGGTGCTGGTAGGACTGGTCAATATGCTCACTACGGTGCTGGCACTTTTTATCATAGACCGCGTGGGACGTAAAAAGCTGGTCTATTACGGCGTATCAGGCATGGTGCTTTCGCTGGTATGCATCGGTTTCTTTTTCTGGCGAGGTGAGGCATGGCATTGGCCCACTACCGTTCTGCTGGTGCTCTTTTTATTTTATGTTTTTTGCTGTGCGGTGTCGGTATCGGCCGTGGTGTTCGTGCTGCTGTCAGAACTCTATCCCAATGCCGTGCGGGGCGCCGCCATGTCGATCGCCGGCTTTTCGCTCTGGGTTGGCACGTATCTTATCGGCCAGCTAACACCGTGGATGCTGACTGCGCTGACACCCGCGGGCACCTTCTGGCTTTTTGCCGGCATGTGTTTACCTTACCTGTATATCATCTGGAAAATGGTGCCGGAAACAACCGGTAAATCATTGGAAGAAATTGAAAAAATGTGGTAGCATGATGCGCCTGTTCCGGATCGTTATTGTCTTTCTTGTAACCCTATTATACGCACAGTGGCTGTTTGCCCAGCAGCCGGTAGCGGGCCGTGTGATCAACCGGCAAACACAGTCGGGCATTGCCGGCGTACCGGTGACCGATGGCTTTTCCATTGTGCAAACCAATGCGAAAGGATTTTATTCACTGGTGCGTCATCCTGCAGCGCAATTTGTTTACATAACCATTCCCGCGGGGTATGCCATTCCTGCAGAAAAATTCCTGCCCCGCTTTTACCGGAAGCTCGACGGCCAGAGAACAAAGGGATATGATTTTTTGCTGGAAAAGGAAGCGGTGAACGATGACCATCACCTGTTGATTGTCGGCGCCGATCCGCAGCCTGCTTCAGCGGAAGCCGCCCAAAAATGGCTCGAGTTTGCCGGCGCCCATTTTACACCTGTTCTTCAACGCTATCCTTCCTTGCCGGCCGTAGGTATTCTCTGTGGCGATATTGTGGGCGACCAGCTCGACCTGTATGCCAACCATCGCCTGGCAGTGGAAAAAATGGGCTTTCCCTGTTTCCAGGTGCTGGGTAACCACGACGAGAACTACGAAGCGCGTACCGACGAATATTCCCAGCAAGGCTTTCGCGATGCATTTGGCCCTGAATATTACTCGTTCAATAAAGGCAGGATTCATTACGTGGTGCTGGACGATGTGTTTTACCTCGGCCGTCATTCGTGGTACACCGGTTACCTGAACGAGCAGCAGTTCGCCTGGCTGGAAAAAGACCTGCAACAGGTGCCGAAGGGCGCAACGGTGGTTATATCGCTGCATATACCGGTTGAATATGATACCACCCGACCGGCCGGCAGCGCCGAAGCAATGCCCGGCGACAATACATTAAACAATGCCGCCCATTTTTACAAGCTGCTGTCGCCCTATAAAGTGCATGTCATGACCGGGCATACGCATTGGCACCAGAGCTTCGAGAAAGACAACGTGTTTCATCATATTCACGGTGCTATTTGCGGCGCCTGGTGGGATGGATCCACCAGTTTCGACGGTACGCCGCTTGGCTTTTCCGTGTACGAAGTGAAAGGCGATTCACTGTCGTGGTATTACCAGAGCGCCGGCAGAAGCCGCGACTACCAGATGCAGCTCAGCATCGACACTTTGCGGCAAACGGTTGTTGCCAATGTGTGGAACTGGGACGACCGGTGGAAAGTGGAATGGTCGGCCGACGGCAACCATTGGCAACCCATGCAGCGGTACATCGGGTATTCGCCTGTAATGGAAGCATATTATAAATCTTTACCACCCGGCCGCCCCTGGATGCAGCCTGTACTGACGGCGCATCTTTTTAAGGCGGCTTTCGACCATAAAACAACGCGGGTTACAGTGAAAGTAACAGACCGCTTCGGCGTTGTATATACCGATACTTTACCGGTTCGTTAGTATTCACCAGGCAGCCACGGCAAACGATACACGGCCATCTCTAACACAAAGAAGCCTGCCATGCTTGCGCATGCAGGCTCCCCCGTAATGCAGTTATTTGTTTGCCTTTTAACAACTGCTAAAACTGTTGCAAAAATACCCAACTGCCGAGGAAGGCACGCTCTGCAGCGCAAACGTTTGAGCCCGGTTTCCGGGTTTTCTCTTTTCTATAACACTGAACCAGGCATCAAGAATAGTTGGAGAGCAATAAACTAACAACCGATCGTATTTGATCAATCTTTTCCCGATTTCGTAAATGCTTTTCCCGTTGTAGAAAATGATTTGGATACCGGGAGAAATAATTTCGCGCCACTATTCAAAAAACATGGTATGAAATATTTTCTGCTCTTATTCTTTATTTCGTTTACCACGGCGGTGTCGGCGCAGCACGGTCATATAACCGGTAAAGTATTGACTTTTGATAACAAGCCTGCCGAGGGCGTGAACGTGGTGCTAAGGTCGATCAACCGGGGCGCCATGGTAGCCAAGGATGGTCATTATACGATAAAGAATGTACCTGCGGGAACCTATACTGTTGTCGCTTCGTTCTCAGGCCTTAAAAACCAGGAGCAAACGGTAACGATCGGCGCCCAGGAAACCGTTACAGTCGATTTCTCGCTTACTGAAAACGCAAAGGAACTGGAGCAGGTCGTAGTATCGGCTTACAACAACAAGTACAACGAAAAGATGGGCTCGGCCAGCCTGCGCGTGGCAACGCCGCTGCTGGAGCTGCCGCAGAACGTGCAGACAGTGTCGCGGGAGATGCTCAAAGACCAGCAGGTGATCAGCATGAGCGACGGGCTGATCCGCAATGTGAGCGGGTTGGTGCGTAGTGAACACTGGGGCGATATGTACACCAATATCAATGCCCGCGGATCGCAGGTGCAGGCCTTCCGCAATGGTTTCAACGTAGTGAACTCGTACTGGGGTCCCCTGACGGAAGACATGAGCTTTGTGGACCACATTGAATTTGTAAAAGGGCCAGCGGGATTCATGCTGTCGAGCGGCGACCCATCGGGTCTTTATAACGTGGTAACCAAAAAACCCACGGGGCAAACAAAAGGGGAAGTAACGCTGAGCGCCGGTAGCTGGAATCTATATCGCACCACCCTCGACCTCGATGGGAAGCTTAGTAAAGACGGCCGCCTGTTGTACCGACTCAACCTGGCCGCGCAAAACAAGGGCTCTTTTCGTGCCAATGAATACAACGACCGGTACGTGATAGCGCCGGTAATCTCTTACCAGCTCGACGATAAAACAAAGCTGACTTTTGAATACAACTACCAGCGCGCAAATATGTCTAACGTCGGTTCATTTTATGTATTTACACCCGACGGGTATGCGAAGCTGCCGCGTGATTTCACGAGCATTCCCGAGGGGCTGCCCGGCACAAAGATGAATGATCATAGCTTTTATGCAACGCTGAACCGCGAGATCAACAAAGACTGGAAGTTTACGGCGCAGTTCTCACGATTCGATTTCAACCAGGTGGGCTCTTCGGCCTGGCCCGACAAAGTGAACGCCGATTATACCATGATCAGGGGCATCGGGATATGGGATGCAAAAAGCAAGATGACCATGGGGCAGGCCTTTGTGAACGGCGATCTTCATACCGGCTCCGTTCGGCACCGGGTACTGGCCGGCCTCGATGCCGCGCATAAGGATTATATGGCAGATTGGGGGCAAGCCCATGCACTCGATACCGCAGGCGGTGAATTTGATATGCTGAACCCCCACCTCGGCGTACCCAATAACGGCTATCCCCGGTTCGACCGGGAAACGCCCCTCGCCGAACGCGCCACCGCCGCAGGCGGTACCATGGGCCAGCAGTACAGCTCCGTGTACGTACAGGATGAGCTGGGTTTTCTGGACAATAAGATCCGCCTCACCCTGGCGGGCCGTTATACGCAACTGAGCATGTGGGCCTGGGGCGCAGCCGCCGATAAGGCAGACCATTTTACGCCGCGTGCCGGGCTGAGCGTGTCCATCGACAAGAGCACATCGGTATATGCCCTGTACGACCAGGCATTCCTGGCGCAGTCGGGCGTCATGAAAGCGGGCGGCGTACCGAAGCCTATCACGGGTAATAACATGGAGATCGGCATCAAGCGCGAATGGCTCGATGGCCGTTGGGCCAGTTCGCTTACAGCGTACCGCATTATCAAAAGAAATGAGCTGGTGGCCGGACCGATGGATCCGGATACGCATGTGGCCTACAGCATTGACCTGGGTGAAAAAAGGGCGCAGGGCATCGAGTTCGATTTGAAGGGAACGCTTGCCCGCGGGCTGAACCTGGTAGCGAACTATGCCTTCACCGAATCGGTTGTCACCAAAATAAACGAGGGCGCTGAAACAGACCTGAAAGTGGGTCAGTACCTGCCGGCTTATGCCACGCATACCGCCAATGCCTGGCTCACCTACCGCATTCCCTCGGGTGTGCTGCGTGGTTTAGGTATCAATGCCGGCGTTACGTTTCTGGGTGGCCGCAAAACCAACTGGGAACTGCCACCCGCCGGCGGACAGGAACTGCCCGATTATACAAAAGTGGATGCGGGTATTTCGTGGGACCGTGACAAGATCCGCATCACCGCCAATGTATTCAACCTGCTCGACGCCTACCTGTACACCGGCTCGTGGTATAGCTGGCTGAACGCCTACTATTACCAGGCGGAAGCACCCCGGAACCTGCGCCTTTCCATCGCCTACAGGTTCTGAGTCTTTACGCTCATTGAGCCAATCTTCCCCAACCGGGACGCCCTGTCCAAGAGCGTCCCGGTTTGTATTATCTTCGCAGGCAACAAAAATAACATGGTTAAAAGAAGACGATTCTTGCAGCAGTCCGTTAAAGGAATGGCCGGTCTGGCGGTTACAGCAACCGCAGGTATAACCGCTACTGTCAAAGCACCTGCCGTTAAAACAAGCCGCGGGCCGGCTCCCAACCTGCCTATTGTTCTGTCGACCTGGGATTTCGGCATGGCTGCCAACAAAGGCGCCTGGGAAGTGCTGTCTGCCGGCGGCCGCGCCGTTGACGCCGTGGAAGCAGGGGTTCGTATAACCGAAGCCGAAGGCACCAACTTTACCGTTGGTTATGGCGGATTGCCCGATCGCGACGGCCATGTTACCCTCGATGCCTGTATCATGGACGATAAATACGGTTGCGGTTCGGTGATGTGCCTGGAGCATATCATGCATCCCATTTCGGTGGCGCGCCTGGTGATGGAAAAAACGCCGCATGTGATCCTCGTGGGCGACGGTGCCTTGCAATTCGCGCTTGCAAACGGGTTCAAAAGAGAAAACCTGCTTACGCCTGCCGCCGAAAAGGCCTGGAAGGAGTGGCTGAAAACAGCGCATTATTCACCCGTTATCAATATCGAGAATAAAGCCAACCCGAACAGCAAAGACCATCTGCCGGGCGGCAAATACAACCATGATACCATCGGCATGATCGCGCTCGACCGGCAGGGCAATATCGGCGGCGCCTGCACCACCAGCGGCATGGCCTTTAAAATGCGCGGCCGTGTGGGCGATTCGCCTGTGATCGGCGCGGGCCTCTATGTTGACAATGAAGTGGGCGGCGCTACCGCCACCGGCGTGGGTGAAGAAGTGATCCGCATTGTCGGTTCCCACCTAATCGTAGAGCTGATGCGCCAGGGTGCTGCACCCGAACAAGCCTGCCGCGATGCGGTTGAACGCATCGTGAAGAGAAGTCCGTCGAAAGCCAAAGACCTGCAGGTGGGCTTCCTGGCCATCAACAAGCAGGGCGAATACGGCGCTTTCTGCCTGCAGCAGGGATTTTCATATGCTGTAAAAAGCAATACGGAGGACCAGATGCATCCGGGTAAAAGCTATTACCCGTAATTATTTTTACCTGATCTCTTTGCTGCGTTCCGCAACCTCTTTCAGCAGGAGCGGGAAGCCGGGTTCGGTCATGGCGTGACCATAGCCCTGGAACATGTACAGTTTCGTTTGCTGGTGACCGGTAAGCTTCAGCATACGCGCGAGATAGGCGTTTTCTTCGTAACGGCCCAGCATCTCCAGTTCGGGATCGCCAGTAAGCCGTACGATGGGCGGTGCGTCTTTCCGAACATGGTCCAATGGCGCAGAATTGTCGACCAATGGCTGCGTGTCGGCAATGCCTTTTTCCTTACGTAGGGTAAAATGTGTAATGGTTTGACCGCTGAAAGCCACGAGGCCTGCCAGTTGGTTGGCATCGACCTGCTGTTTTTGGAGATATGATTTATCGAGGGTGATCATCAGCCCGAGATAGGCCCCTGCCGAATGACCCGATATGAATATCTTTTTCTGGCTGATGCCGTATTTCTGCGCATTCCTGAACACCCATCCCACCGCGGCAGCCGCATCTTCGATAATAGCAGGCACGCTTACACGCGGCGAAAGGCGGTAACCGACGCCGATCACTGCTATGCCCTTGCCTTTG
>JAKPBL010000438.1 GCA_029778965.1 Bacteroidota bacterium | reverse complement strand
TACCCTGGTCGTTGGCTTTGATGATGGAATCGATCAGGGCCGAAGTGGTAACGCCGAAAGGAACATTTCGCACAGCCAGCGTTTTCTTGTCGACCTCTTCGATCAGCGCACGTACACGCAACTTGCCGCCACGTTTTCCTTCGTTGTAATTGCCGACGTCTATCATGCCGCCCGTTTGAAAATCGGGATATATCTCAAACTTCTTTCCCTTCAGGTATTTGACCGATGCGTCGATCAGCTCACAGAAATTATGCGGCAGTATCTTGGTGCTGAGCCCTACGGCGATGCCTTCGGCGCCCTGCGCCAGCAATAACGGGAATTTCATTGGCAGGGTTACCGGCTCGTTCTTGCGGCCGTCGTAACTGAGCTGCCATTCGGTGGTTTTGCTGTTAAAGGCTACATCGAGCGCAAATTTCGACAACCGGGCTTCAATATAACGGGGTGCCGCCGCATCATCGCCTGTTCTTACATCGCCCCAGTTTCCCTGGGTATCGATCAGCAGATCTTTTTGCCCCATGTTCACCAGCGCTTCGCCGATGCTGGCATCGCCATGCGGATGGTACTGCATGCTCTGGCCGATGATATTGGCTACTTTGTTGAAGCGCCCGTCGTCCATTTCCTTCATGGAATGAAGTATGCGCCGCTGCACCGGTTTCAAACCGTCTTCAATGGCTGGCACGGCCCGCTCCAGTATTACATAAGATGCATAGTCAAGAAACCAGGATTTGTACTGACCCTGTATTCCGTTGTCTCCTGTAGGGGGCGTGTCATTGGTTTTTCTGTTCGACATTACTTCAAGCCTGTTTATAGTTCGTACAATTCAAGGGGCAGTCCGTCGGGGTCTGCAAAGAAACTGAATTTTCTACCGGTGTGCTGGTCAACGCGCACGGGCTCGCAGGTTACGCCTTTTGCTGCCAGGTTTTCTATTGCACCGGCAAGATCATTCACTGCAAAGGCAAGATGACGCAGTCCCTGCGCTTCAGGATGCGATGGACGCGCCGGTGCATCGGGAAAAGAGAACAATTCAATGATATAACTGCCGTTGAGCGACAAATCCAGCTTGTATGATCTTCTCTCTTTACGATATACTTCACGTACGATCTCCAAACCGAGCACACCGGTATAAAAAGCCTTGCTTCGCTGGTAGTCGCCCGCAATGATCGCTATATGGTGAATGGCCTGCAGCATCGTTTACAGAGCGGCGGCTCCGCCCGCCGTTTTGTTTTTGATTTCGAAATCTTTCATATTCCTGATCTCGCCCTGCACATCAAAGCGGTCCTCTCCCAGCATTTTTTTCAGGCGCCACAGCAGGAAGGCATCGCCGGTGGTTTGCTTGCCCTTTGCCAGGAACTGGCTGATGACCCGGCTGGCTTTCTGCCAGTCGCCGGTAACAAACCGGGCCAGCTCCTCGTCGTAATAACTCTCGTCAAACTGCACCAGCTTTTTACCGCCTTCCAGTATCCTGACGCCTTTGTTGTCAGCTGCCAGCTTCAGCCATTCGTCGGGGTCCACTTCAAATTCGCTGGGCGTTATGGGGCGGGCCAGCTTCCTGGCTTTCAGAAATTCGCGCGGCGGAATGCTGTGTAACCAGGCGGGATAGAACAGTTGCCCTTTTTCATTCAGGAAGGGCAGGTTGTTGAGGTAAAGGATAAACACCCGGCCTTGGAACTCTTTCAGGAAATGAAGCAGCCAGTAGTAGCCGCTTACATCGTGCTTGTTTTGGGCAGCCCATATCCATACGATCTCTTCCGGGTTCCGGCGCAGCTCTCCCACTAATTCAGCGATCGTTTTGAAATCGTCCACCTCTTTCGTTTCGACCTTACCGTCGTAGTCGCCACCCGCCAGCACCTCACGCCACCAGTTTTCCCGTTGTGTACGGCCTTCGCCGGTGTACATATCTGTCAGCGGCCCTACCGCATAATCGTCTTTTATTTCAACGATGGTGCCGCTCAGGGCCGGCTCCAGGTCAATGGCCTGCTGCAGCACCGCTACATCGGCCGTATTAAAAACAATATGAAACATCTTGTTGTCTGCTTTGCACTAAAAATCACGCTTCCGTCGCCGTTTCTTCCACCAGGTCGAGCTCTACCTTCAGGTTTTCAATAATGAAGTCCTGTCGCTGCGGCGTATTCTTTCCCATATAGTATTCCAGCACCTGCTGTATATGTGTTTCGGGCATTACCATCACCGGCTGCTTGCGCATGTCTTCTCCGATGAACCGGGAGAATTCGTCGGGCGATATCTCGCCGAGCCCCTTGAACCGGGTAATCTCCGGTTTTCCGCCCAGCTTCCGGATGGCAGCTTGCTTCTCTGCTTCATCATAGCAATAGATGGTCTCCTGTTTATTACGCACGCGGAACAGCGGCGTTTCAAGAATGAATACATGGTTATTCTTCACCAGGTCGGGAAAGAACTGCAGGAAGAAGGTCATCAGCAGCAACCGGATGTGCATGCCGTCCACATCGGCATCGGTAGCGATCACTACGTTGTTATAGCGCAGGTTTTCAATGCCGTCTTCCACGTTCAGCGCATGCTGCAGCAGGTTGAACTCTTCGTTCTCGTACACCACTTTTTTGGTGAGGCCGAAGCAGTTCAGCGGTTTGCCGCGCAGGCTGAACACCGCCTGCGTTTCCACGTTGCGGGCCTTGGTAATAGAGCCGCTGGCCGAGTCGCCTTCGGTAATGAAAATGGTGCTCTCGCTCTGCTTTTGCAAAGCCGCCTCTTTGTCTTTACCTGTGGGTTCTTCGTTATAATGATAGCGGCAGTCGCGCAGCTTTTTGTTGTGCAGGTTGGCCTTCTTGGCTCTTTCGTTGGCGAGCTTCTTGATACCGGCCAGCTCTTTTCTCTCTCTCTCGCTTTGCTCAATGCGTTTCTTAAGCGCATCGGCGGTTGACGGATTTTTATGCAGGTAATTGTCTAGCTCCCGGGCCAGGAACTCATAGACAA
>JAKPBL010000432.1 GCA_029778965.1 Bacteroidota bacterium | reverse complement strand
CTATGCGGGCTTTCTCGCGCGAGGTGATTTTTCGGTTCTCGCCAGGCGTTATTTGTTTCTCTCAAGGCGAGTTGTTTTTTTCTCGCCAGGCGCGCAAAGGAGCAAAGACGCAAAGGGAGAGTTTGCTGACTCTATAATTTTTTTGCTAAGAGAGCGGGCTTTTGTTTCTCACCGAGAACACAGAGCAACAGAGGCTGTATTAGGGATACAGCCTTCAACAGGCGTATGGCTTCCGAATCGAATGGCCTCTAACCAAACCACTCATTTACATTTACAGGCAAAAAAGCATGTTGTATTTGGGCTGAATAGGCCTGTCGTACCCCCCTTTGCGTCTTTGCTCCTTTGCGCGCCTGGCGAGAAACAAACAACTCGCCTTGAGAGAAACCCAGAAACGCCTGGCGAGAAACAAAGCCAAACCCGGAAGCAACCCTCCCCTCACAGCCCCAATTCCAGACTAGACGCCCCCCTCCCCGGATTCTTACCCAGGTGAGTATAGGCTTTTGCCGTTACCTCACGGCCGCGGGGTGTGCGCTGGATAAACCCTTCCTGTATAAGGAAAGGCTCATATACTTCTTCCAGCGTGCCGGCCTCTTCGCCAACGGCCGTAGCGATGGTGGTCAGTCCCACGGGGCCCCCTTTGAACTTTTCTATGATTGTGGCAAGAATGCGGTTATCCATCTCGTCCAGGCCATGCTCATCCACGTGCAGGGCTTTCAGCGCATGTTGTGTAATGCCGAGATCGATATTGCCATCGTTAAGCACCATCGCGAAATCGCGCACCCGGCGCAACAGCCCGTTTGCGATACGGGGTGTGCCGCGGCTGCGACGGGCAATCTCCGCCGCCGCATCACCGGTGATGGGCGCGCGAAGCAGCCCCGCCGATCGCAGGATGATTTTTTCGAGCGTTGCCGCGTGGTAGTATTCGAGCCTTGACTTGATCGCAAAGCGCGATAAGAGCGGGGCGGTAAGCAGACCGCTCCGGGTGGTGGCGCCGATCAGCGTAAACGGATGCAGGCTGATCTGGATACTGCGGGCATTGGGACCACTGTCGATCATAATATCGATGCGGTAGTCTTCCATCGCCGCATACAGGTATTCTTCCACCACCGCACTGAGCCGGTGAATCTCATCTATAAACAATACATCATTTGGCTGCAATCCTGTTAAGAGCCCCGCGAGGTCGGCAGGTTTCTCCACCACCGGTCCGGAGGTTTCCTTGATCTGCACGCCCATCTCATGGGCAACAATGCGCGACAACGTGGTTTTTCCCAGTCCCGGCGGACCATGGAACAACACATGGTCGAGCGCTTCACCGCGAATCTTTGCCGCCTTGATAAATATCCGCAGGTTTTCTATGATCTGGGGCTGTCCTGCAAATTCAGCGATCTCCTTCGGACGAAGGCTGTTCTCCATTTCCTGGTCCGCTGCCGAAAGCTGTGATGGATCGGGCTGTAAATGCGGGTTTGCTGCCATCGGACAATATTAAATAAAAGGTTTGAAGTATGAGGTTTGAGGTACTGCCGCGTGCAAAAAGATTTACCCGTCGGGTGGCACCCGACGGGTAAATGATCACATAACAAAAGAGGCTGCCTATAAGACAGCCTCTTTTTATCGGAAATACTGCACATGCGGCAGCAGTTCAAACCTCAAACTTCAAACCACCCATTACTTTTCCCGCAGTTGCACTGCCATCCGCCTATCGCTCTTCCTTTCCTCGTCAGAAGCCGTAGCAGGCATTTTTGCAAATTCGGAACCATATCCTTCAGCACCCACCAGTTGACCGGCATTGCCGCCTTTGGCTTTGATGGCTGCCAGTACGGCATCGGCCCTTTCCTGGCTGAGTTTTTTGTTTACTGCGGCATCGCCGGTTTTATCGGTATAACCGCCGATCTTGATCTTGGCCTTGGGATAAGCTTTGAGGATGGTGGCAATATTGGCGATCTGGCGCATGCTCGCATCGGTCAGCTTAGCGCTGCCTACTTCAAAATTCACGTCGTCGAAATCGAACCATTTGTCTTTCCCGGCAACACAGGCTGCATCGTTCAGGCAGTTAACCAGGGCGCTTTCAAATCCGCCATCATATACATCCACTTCGCTTCCGTCGGCCAGTTTCAGTTTCAGGTACGACTTTGCGGGCGCGGCGGTTACCGGTGCCGGAGCCGCGATCGTATCGTGGGTGATGGCCGCCTCCTGCACTTCCTCTTTATGACCACCGCAACCTTTTACCAGGTACAGCAGCAGGGCAACAGCGGCTACGCCGAGAAGCAGCGGCATCAGCCAGCCGCCCGGCTTCTTGGGAGTTTCGTGAACATGCGCGGCGGGGGATGGTGTATGTACG
This sequence comes from Bacteroidota bacterium, assembly GCA_029778965.1. Classification (GTDB taxonomy): domain Bacteria; phylum Bacteroidota; class Bacteroidia; order Chitinophagales; family Chitinophagaceae; genus Flavihumibacter. The sequence goes on along the minus strand of JAKPBL010000432.1, from coordinate 594 downwards.
GTTCCAAACAGGCTTCCAAGGCTGAGGCCACCGGGCAAAGCGCTCAAAATGCTGCTCTTCTGCGCACTGAGCATCGACAGGAGACTGCCGGCCGAAAGCCCGTTCTCGCTGGCATTTTTACCCAGCAGGCCAAGCGCCAGGGGCGCGATCGATCCCAGCAGCGAAGCGGCCGAAGAGCCCTTGATGCCGGCCCATCCGGCAATGGTATTGGCAATATGTCCTACCTTGTCACCGAAGATGCCGTTCAGCAAACCAGGCGCAAAATCGGGGATGCCGCCACCGCCTTGCGTAAAGCCGGAAGCCAGGTTACCAAGTATGCCTGACCCCAGCGCTTTCTGCGCCAGGTCAAATATCGCCGAAGCCCCGCCGGGCGCTTCCGCCTTGTTGATAATGCCTGTCAGCGCCGCCGGCACCAGCCCGGATACAGCCCTGGAAATACTGGAATCTGATTCACCTAAGTAGGATGCGGCCTGCCCCAAAAGCTCGGGGGTGAGATAACCTTTCACCGCATCTAGAATGTTGAATGCCATGGCAATCTTTTTTTGTTGAAGAATATATTCGTTTCGAACCAGTCGGCCTCAGAGGATATCGAAA
>JAKPBL010000427.1 GCA_029778965.1 Bacteroidota bacterium | reverse complement strand
TTCTCGACAATCTCCGCCAGGTAACGGCTTCTGTTCAGGGGAATGATCGTGGTGCCGCTGTTGCCGGCCGGCAGGTTCACCGTCATTTCCCCGAAACCCGTTTTTTGCTGCAGCAGGGTCAGCAGTTTTGCAAAAAGCCGGTTAACGCCTGCATCGTTGAACTGCGCTGCAACGGTACCGAAAACAGGCAGTTCGGTATCTTGCGCATTGAACAACCGGTGGTTTCTTTTATACTGCTTGCACACATCGTGCAAGGCATCCAGCGCACCGTTTTTGTCGAACTTATTGATGGCGATCAAATCGGCATAGTCGAGCATATTTATTTTTTCCAGTTGGGAAGCAGCGCCGTATTCGGGTGTCATCACGTACAAACTAAGATCGGCATGCTCAACGATGGAGGTATCGCTCTGCCCGGCCCCTGCTGTTTCCAGTATCACCAGGTCATAACCCGCCTGCTTGCAGAGGCTTACCGCACTGCGCATGGCGGCGCTGATGGCGGTATTGTCATCGCGCGTGGCCAGCGAACGCATATATACCCGCGGAGAATGAATGCTGTTCATGCGGATGCGATCGCCCAGCAGGGCGCCACCCGATCTTTTTCGCGAAGGATCCACAGAGATCACCGCCAGGCTGCAGGTGGGGAACTGCGCCAGGAATCGCCTCACCAGTTCATCGGTCACCGATGATTTACCGGCACCGCCCGTGCCGGTGATGCCTATTACCGGTACGGCGGGTGTTGCCGTTTCTGCTGCAGGAGTGTTGCCGTTCTCTGCCAGCGTGATCGCCCGGGCAAGTGAACGGATGTCTTTCCACTCGCCAAGGGTCATCGGCTTATCGGTTACCGCCGGCTTATCCAAGCGAAAATCGCAACGCTGCAACAGGTCGTCGATCATGCCCTCCAGCCCCATCTGCCGGCCGTCGTCGGGCGAGTATATCCGGGCTATACCGTAATCGTGTAATTCGCGGATCTCGTCCGGCAATATGGTACCGCCACCGCCGCCCACGATCCTGATATGACCACAGCCGTTCTCGTCGAGCAGGTCTTTCATGTACTTGAAGAACTCGATATGTCCGCCCTGGTAGCTGGTAATCGCAATGCCCTGTACATCTTCTTCTATAGCGGCCTCCACTATTTCCATCACCGACCGGTTGTGGCCGAGATGGATCACCTCCGCCCCTTTCGACTGCAGGATGCGCCGCATGATGTTGATGGCCGCATCGTGACCATCGAACAGGGAAGCGGCTGTCACGATCCTGATTTTATTGACCGGTACGTACTGACTCATAACCAACAAAAATAAGTCTTCCCGCTAACACTTGTTAGTTTTATAAGAAGGTGTTTCGCCGGGGGATAGAATTGTCTATTTTGTACCCTATGCCGAACGACCTCTTTGACGACCTGCGCAACCGTGGCTGTATAAGCGACGAAGGTCTTGCTGCCATTCGTAACTGGTATGCACATCCGAAAACCAACCTGTTCATTGAATTGCGCACGCTGCTGTATATCGGCGTATTGCTGTTTACCGGCGGACTGGGCGTATTTATTTACACCCACATTGAGCAACTGGGACACCTTACCATCGTCGCCATACTGGTTTTACTGCTGCTGGGCTGCCTGGCCTGGTCGGCCAAGGTAGCTCGTCCCTTTGCCTGGCATAAGGTAGAAAGCCCTCATACCGGTTATGATTATACGCTGTTGCTGGCGGGCCTGCTGGTGCCCATCCTGGCCGGTTACCTGCAAGCGCAATTTGGTCTGTTCGGCAACCGCTGGGGGCTCGCCAGCTTTATTCCGATGGTGATTCTTTTTTTGCTGGCCTACTATTTCGATCACCAGGGCATATTGTCGCTCGCCATCGGAAATCTCGCCGCCTGGCTCGGCATCACCCTGAAACCTCAACTGCTGGCGAATTTCGACCTGTTCGGGCACCCCGGGCTGATCATTACCGCTTTTGTGCTGGGGCTGGTTCTTATTGCCTTTGCGGCTTTTATCCGTACCACGCCTTATAAACCACATTTCCACGATACCTACCAGCAGTTCGGCATGCACCTCTCTTTTCTTGGCGCCCTCGCAGGACTGATGACAGCCGAAAACACCTGGCCGATATGGCTGCTGCTTTTGATAGCAACAGGCGCCTGGCACCTGCGCAAATCTTTTAGCGAAAAGAGCGGTTACTATATGATCGTTGCGGTGGCCTACATATATGTGGGGATCAGCTATGTGGTATCGGCCAAACTGCTGGCGGGGCTGCACGATGTCGATGGCATATATGCCAATCTCTTTTATTACCTGATCTCCGGCATTACCGCGGGTATGCTGGTTCACCGGCTTCACCGTAAAATCAAGGCTGCATGATCGCATATAGCAAAGAATCGCTCGACAAACGTCAATTGCATACGGTCATCGAACAGCTAACCGCCAACAAATTGCTTTCGGCCGACGACGCCAAAAACATCCGTGCGTTGTACCCGGACGACTTGTACAGTCCGGCGGTTTTTGTACGCACCGGCTTCGGCGTACTGACGCTGATCGCCAGCCTGGCCATTTTCGGCATATTGTTGCTAATGAGCGGAGGCAATAGCATCGGTGCCGTTTGCCTTCTCATGGGCGCTGTCTCCGTGTTGGGCCTGGAATATTTTATCAGGGAGAAAAAGCACTATCATTCAGGGGTGGACGATATGCTGTTGCACCTCTCCATCATTTATATCGTAGCCGGTTTTTCGCTGCTTGGCGGTACCGGCGACAGGTATTTGTTCAGTGTGGCCAGTTTTGGCGCCGCTGCCGGTTGTACCGTGGGCGCTCTTCGTTACCTGAACCGGTTGTCGGCGGCCCTTGTTCCTGTAAGCAGTTGTTTTTTTATCTGGTCGCTATTTCCCGGATGGGGTATTCCGCTGTATGCTTACCTGCTGACGGCGGTGGCCATGGCCGCGCTTCTTTATTTTTTTACGAGGCTCTCCGCTAAAGGGAAATGGCCTTACCATGCCGGTTGCCTGCTATGGGCCCGTATTGCTACGGTAGCAGCCATCTATGCCTCCCTGCATTATCATACTTATGCGATCACCCATTATCCCGGCTACGGAGCAGGTGGACCGGGAGAGGCTCCCATGGCATGGATACTGTTTTTATGGGCCTGGACCATCCTTTTCCCTTTCGGCATATTACTTTATGGCATCCGCCGGGCCTCGGGCGCCTGGATACGGGTGGCGATGGCGGCAATCCTCTCCCTCGGGTATTTTTATCACCGCTACCTGAGCGTGTTCGATCCGGCAACGGGCGCCATTTTGCTGGGACTGGCATTGATTTGCATCGCTGCCTGGCTTATTCTGTGGTTACAGCAGAAAAGGTCGGCGCATTTTGTGTATGAGCCTGGTAGTCAGAGCGATGGCCTCCTGGTTCCGGTTTCCCTGATCGCCATGAGCAGACTGCCTGGGCCCGCAGCGGGAGACGAAGCGGCCCGGTTTGGGGGAGGCTCCTTCGGTGGGGGCGGCGCCGGCAGCGATTTTTAATATTTAAAAAAAATTTCCTACTTTGCCCGGCGTGAAGAAACTGGCTGCCATACTGCTTACGGCACTACTGCTTTTTAATTGGGTAGGCTATCGCCTTTTCTTCGGCTATATGGAAGCGCAAAGCAACCAGGCCATGAATGCCCGCCTCGACATTGATGACTACGACGAAGCCAATCTTATCACGATCAAAATACCTGTCACCAATCTCCCGTATTATACCAACTCTCCCATTTTTGAACGGGTAAAGGGAAATATCAATATCGACGGCCACGAATACCAGTACGTCGAAAAAAGGATTTACAACGATTCGCTGGAGATGCGCTGCATCCGTAACCAGCAGATCACCCATATCAGCAATGCACGCGATGCTTTTTTTCAATTGGTAAACGACCTGCAGCAGGCCGATGGTAAACCGGCACCCGCCAAACCCGTCATCAGCCTGAAAAACATTCTGCCAGACTATATTTCGACAGCAACCGTATATGGCTATGAGCCCGTGTTCACGGTTGTACAACATTCCTATCTTGACTTTTCCGACAGGCTCCCTGTCTGCTTCCTGTACACACCCCACAGGCCTCCGCTGGCGCCGGCTTTCTCGTGAATTAATCGTTTATAAAAATGTATGTACCGTCCCGGGAAGCTCGACTGCAGCAATCCGGGCTTCCCGGGTATGGGCATACAGTCGTTTTAACCTTCTAACTGCTATGCATGTTTTTCAAATACCTGCCCGCCTGTCTTTTGGCGGGAGCCATTCTGGCTTCGACCTGCCGGGTTGAGGCGCAAACCGAAACAGATGCCATCCTGATGAATAAAAGCCAGTTCTGTTCTGGTTTCTTATACAGCCATTCTGCCTGGGACGAATACTGGGAGGGCACACTCAAAAGAAATAACCTCAACCTGGGAACCGTCACCACCCAATCGGTACTGTACATGGCCACTTACGGCATTACCGACAACCTGAATATCATGGCCGGCGCACCTTATGTGTGGACACACGCATCTGCCGGCACCCTGCACGGCATGAAAGGCGTGCAAGACATTTCAGCCAACATCAAATGGCGCGGCGTCAACCACGCCTTTAATCAAAAAAGCAAGCTGGCGTTGTACGCGATCGGCGGCTTCTCCACACCGCTTCAAAACTATGTAATCGACTTTCTGCCACTTTCGATCGGCCTGGGCAGCACCACTTTTACCGGCCGCCTGATGGCAGATTACAAATACAAGCGCTGGTTTACCACCCTCTGGGGCGCCTATACCTACCGCAACAACGTAAAGCTCGACCGGCCTGACTACTTCGATACCCACAACCACAACAGCAATGAAGTGAAAATGCCCAATGTATCCACCTTCCAACTGAAGGCGGGCTACCGGGGCCGGTACCTGATTGCAGAAGCCTCCCTGACCCGCATGCATACCATCGGCGGCTTCGATATTACCCGCAACAATATGCCCTTTCCCAGCAACCAGATGAACGCCAGTGTAGTGGGCGCCGGCGTTAAATACACCCTGAAGCAACACACCAACCTGAGCTTTATCGGGAATGTCGGTTATACGTTCAACGGTCTCCGTATCAACGATCATTATTTCCTGGAGAGCCGCAATGTAGGAAAGGCTACCACTTTCAGCGGCGGTATTTTCTATGCCTTCTATACCCAAAAGACCGCCCGTGCGGCACATAAAGACAATATGCACCAGCAATAAAAACGAAAACCATGAAGAAACTGACAAAATACAGCACCATAGCCGCCTGTTTCGGCGCGCTGTTGCTGGGTGGCTGCTCGAAAGATATTTATGACCGTACGGCCAATATCCCGGCCCTGATACCCCAGGTAGCAGATGGCGATGCCGGCGAATGGAAGCCTTATCTCCTGGCCAACAATGAAGAATTTTCGGTAGCGACGCCTGTCGCCGTTACCAATCCCGACTATATCGCGCAGGTGAATGAGATCAAGGCCGCGCAGGCCGACTATACGTCTGACGAAGCGGCCCTGGTGAAATACTGGAGCGCCGGCGCCGTATTGCGCTGGAACGAGATCATGCGCGAACTGGTGTCGAAAAGAAACCTGCCTCCTTACCAGAACGACGACGGTAGCTATCCTGCCCCGAGCTCCACCAACCCGCTCGCTTACCCCATTTTCCCCTTCGCCAATCCACCGTATGCAGCACGGGCATATGCTTATGTAGCCGCCGCGCAATACGATGCGCTGATCGCCGCTTATCACTATAAGGCGATATATAACCGGAAAGCGCCTTACAAGGTAGACAGCACCCTGAATGTGAAAATCCCCAAGAACGACCTACCGTCTTATCCTTCTGAAGATGCGGTGGTGGCAGGCGCGGCCGTAGAGTTGCTCAAACTGCTTTTCCCGGCCGACCAGGATTATATCAACCAACGCGCGCAAGAACACATGCAGGCCCGGATATTAAGCGGCGCCAACGTGCGCAGCGACCTTGAAGCCGGGCAAGCGCTTGGTAAGGCCGTGGCCCAAAAGTTTGCCACCCGGGCCAGGGGCGACAGGGCTGGTACGGCAGGCGGCAACCAGGCTTCCTGGGCTGCGTTGGAAAACGACTGCCTGGCCCGCGGCGAAGTACCCTGGTACAGTTTTGAACTGCCCAAGCGGCCTCCCATGCTGCCCGGCTTCGGCAAAGTGCGTTCTTTCCTGATCGACTCGCTGGGCGTGATTGCACTTCGCCCCGGCCCGCCGCCTGCAGTGGAAAGCGAAAAGATGAAACAGGAAACCCTCGACGTGTATAACTATATCAAGAATCCCAGCCGCGAACGAATTCGCATCGTTCATTTCTGGGCCGATGGCGCAGGCACATATACACCGCCGGGCCACTGGGATGCGATCGCTGCTGATGAATTCATTAAACAAGATCTCAGCGAGGTACGTTGGGCACGCAACATGGCGCTCCTGAACATGACATTGTTCGATGCGGCCATTGTTTGCTGGGACGTTAAATATTTCTATTACAACCCCCGCCCCACCCAGCTTAATCCCGCCATCAAAACACTTACCGGCATTCCCAACTTCCCCTCCTATATCAGCGGCCACTCTACTTTCAGCGGAGCCGCCGCCGCCGTACTCGGTCACCTGGTGCCGGCCAAGGCACAGGTTTTTGCCGATATGGCCCAGGAAGCATCGATGTCGAGGGTATATGGTGGTATCCATTATCTCGCCGATTGTCAAACCGGCCTAGAAGTGGGTAAAAAAGTAGGCGGTTATGCCATCGAAAGAGCTAAAACCGACGGTGCTGAATAAACTGGCAACAGACAAAAATTAAGATGACAAAAAAGATTTCAATTCTATTGACTGCGCTGGCGCTGACCAACGGGATGCTATATGCGCAGACTCATGAAGATTCGGTAAAAACGCTTGATAGCGTAACCATCACCTCCTTTCTAAGGCAGGGAATCCAGGAAAGTCTTCCCGATACCCGCGGCACGTATATTTTCGGCGGTAAAAAGTCGGAATCGCTCTCTCTCCGGGAAATCCCGGCCGATCTGTCCAATAAGATCGGCCGGCAGCTTTTCGCTAAAATACCCGGCATATTCGTTTATGATATGGACGGATCGGGTAACCAGGTGAATATCTCCGCACGGGGGCTCGATCCGCATCGGGGTTGGGAGTTCAATATCCGCCGCGACGGCATCATTACCAATTCCGACATGTACGGGTACCCCGCCAGCCATTTCAGCATGCCGATGGAAAGCATCGAGAAGATCGAGCTGGTACGCGGCACGGGCTCCCTGCAATACGGCGCGCAGTTTGGCGGCATGCTCAACTATGTGACCAAGCAGGGCGATAGCACCCGGCCTTTCAGCTTCGAATCGATCAACAGCGCCGGCTCGTTTGGATTGCTCAGCAGCTACAATGCCGTTGGCGGCACTGTGGGCAAGTTCCGGTATTACGCCTATTTCCAGCGCAAATCGCGCAATGGCTACCGCAATACGGAACATACTGATTCGGAAGCCGAAGGCGTATCGCTGTTATTTACGCCTTCCGAAAAATTCAGCCTGAAGATAGACTGGGCGCGCTCTGAGTATGTGTATCGAATTCCCGGCATGCTGAACGACTCTATGTTCCATGCTGACCCGCGCCAGGCAACGCGCAACAGGAACTATTTCAACCCCAACATCCATGTGCCTTCGGTTAACCTTAACTGGCACCTGGCGCCGCAAACACAGTTGCAGTTGGTGAGCTCGGCTGTGCTGGGACGGCGCAACAGTGTTATGTTCGACAAGCCGCTGAACGTGAAAGACAGCATCAACCTGGCCACTAACAGCTACAATAACCGGCAGGTGGATATCGATCGCTTCAATTCCTATACTACCGAATTGCGCGTGCTGCAAAACTATTTCTTCGGCAAACTCATGAATACGGTAACCGCCGGGGTGCAATACATGCACAACGACCTGCACCGTACCCAACTGGGGGTCGGCACCACAGGATCTGATTTCGATCTTACCCTGGTACAGCCCGGATGGGGCCGCGACATGCATTTCAAAACACAAAACGTGGCGCTGTTTGCCGAGAACCGATTCCAGGTATTACGGAATCTCTTCGTTAACCTGGGCGCCCGCATCGAAATGGGTGAAACCCGTATGACCGGTTTCGTGTCTTATTATCCCAACGACAAGTTCCCTGTCAACATAAATCACCACTTCCCGCTCTTAGGCGCCACTGTTTCATACAAGCCCGGCAAACAAACCGAAATCTATGGCGGTATCAGCCAGGCTTACCGGCCGATGCTGTTCAAAGACCTGATTCCCTCTTCGGTATATGAGAAAGTTGATCCGAACATCAAAGATTCGAAAGGGTACAATGCCGAACTCGGCTTCAGGGGCAACAGCGGTTCGCTGCGCTGGGATGTAACCGGCTTCCTGCTTGGTTACCAGAACAAATTCGGCACCCTGGTACTCACCGAATCCAATGGAGATATCATTACCTATCGCACCAATATCGGCGATGCGCTGACTTCGGGTGCTGAAATCTATCTGCAGTACGACTGGCGGCTGGGCGTCTATTCCGCCCTTTCGGCGTTCACCTCTACTTCGATCATGCATGCCCGTTATACCGATGCCGCCGTTAAATCGGGCAACGACAACCGGAGCATTAAAGGTAACCGTGTAGAGTCGGCGCCTGACCTGATCAGTCGCAATGGCATCAGTTTCCGGTATAAAAAAGCCAGCATTTCAGGCTCCTACCATT
>JAKPBL010000359.1 GCA_029778965.1 Bacteroidota bacterium | reverse complement strand
GCCGCATGACGTTGAAAAGGTTCAACCTGAACTTCAGCCTGCAGGGCTCGAAAGGCAGCCAGATATACAACATGTCGCGCGATGGCGGCAACAGTGGCCGGGCAAGGGTACGTGGATATGCATTCAGCAATAATTACTGGAAATCGGAGGCCGAGCCTGGTGATGGCGTAACGCCCCGCCCCAACGACAACCCCACCGGCGGAAGACGCCAGCCCAGCACTTACCTGCTCGATACCGGCACTTACCTGCGCATGAACAACATCACCCTGGGGTATATGCTGCCCGGCGACTGGGCGAAGAAAGCAAGGTTGTCGTCGCTACGGGTATATGCAAGCGCCAATAACGCATTCATCATTACGAAAAATACGGCCTTCAATCCTGACGTGAGCATGAACAGCAACCCGCTGTCGCCCGGCCTGGAATCGAGCGATTACCCGCTGCCGAAGAGCCTGATTATCGGACTGAACATTACCTTTTAATCGACCCCACAACTTGCTGTTATGAAAAAAATAATCGTTGTTTTTCTTGCCGCCGCCATTATTTTGCCGGCCTGTAAGAAATCATTTATAGAAGAGAAGCCTATCTCACAGGGAAGTGTAGACGCTGTTTACAAAACCAATAAAGATTTCCAGGATGCGGTGATCGGTATTTATACCGTGTTGCGCGTGCAGTACCAGGACTTCTGGATTTTCGGCGACCTGCGTTCCGACAACTCCTGGCATGCGCTGGGAAACGATGCCTTCCTGGTATCGGTCAACAACTTCACTATGAACAGCAGCGCCAACCTGATGATCAATAGCTGGCGCAATTATTACAGCATGATCAACCGGGCCAACCTGGTGATCAAGAACATTGCCGATGCCGATCCGGCGGTGGTCACTAACAAAGACCGTCACCTGGCAGAGGCGAAGTTCCTGCGGGCCTTTGCTTATTTCGATGCGGTTCGCATCTGGGGCGATATACCCCTGGTAACCGAGCCCATCACCATTAAAGAAGGATATGAAATGCCCCGGGTAGCGGCAGACCGCATCTACAATGAGCTGATCATACCCGACCTGATCGATGCCGAAAGCAAACTGGCGTCGAGTTATACAGGTGCCAACCTGGGCCGCCCCACCAAAGGCGCCGCCGCTGCCATACTGGCGCGGGTGTATATGACCCGGCACGATTTCCCGAAAGCAGAAACAAAGCTGAAGGAGATTACCACCATGGGCTATGCCCTGTTGCCGAACTACAACGATCTCTTCAACTATTCGAAAGAAGAACACCACAGCGAATACATTTTCGATGTGGAATACCAGGATGGCGGATTGGGGATCGGCAGCTCGTTCTCGAACAAGTTCCTGCCTAAGTCGGCCGGCTCTCATGCTGACCTTTTCTACGGCATCAAGGGCGGTGCTCAGGAGATGAATGCACCCACCGTTGAGTTCTTCAATGCCTTTGACCCCGCCGACCGCCGCCGCGACGTAACGGTATCGAAAGGTTATTACGATAACGACGGCGTATGGCATACTTTCCTGCAGATCGAGACCTTTACCAAGAAATACCTGACACCCACACCGGCGATCGGCGACAGCAAGGTGAACTGGAAAGTGATCCGTTATGCCGACGTATTGCTGATGCTGGCCGAGGCCCTGAACGAAAACGGTAAAACGGAAGAGGCGCTGCCGTATATCAACGCCATTCGCGATCGCGCCGGACTACCCGAGTACGGGTCTATGTCGCAGGACGATTTCCGGGTACGGGTGGCCAACGAGCGACGCTTCGAGCTTGGCATGGAAGGGGTGCGCTGGTTTGACCTGCTGCGCACGGGCAAAGCCCTGGAAGTAATGGGATCGACCGGTATGAAAACGCATATGACCGTGTTCCCGCTGCCGCTGATTGAAGTGCAGATCATCAATGACCCGAATGTATTGCCGCAGAACCCCGGCTACGATTGATGGCAGGGATCACCCCGTTGAGACCATTTCATTCCAACTTCATCTCCTCATCAAACCAGTGAACCGATGCTATTGACCTTAAGGCTCACCCTGTTGCTGACCGGATTGCTGACCACTTTCCAGGCGGCTGCATGGCAACCGAAACCGGCCGCCGCTTCGCCGGCATCCTATATAGATCCTTCGATCGGCAATGTGGCGCCCATGCTTAATTCAAACCGCCCCGTGGCGCACCTGCCCAACCAGATGGTGCGGGTGTTTCCCAAGCGGCAGGACCACCTGGACATGCAGATAACCGAATTTCCCCTGCTTGCCACCAACGTGATTACGCCGCAAACGGTATTCAGTATAAAGCCCTCATGCGGCGCCCTCGAAGATACCGGTTGGTTTCGCCGCCTCACCTACGATCATGATTTTGAAACCATGCTGCCCTGGTATTACGCTGTTAAGCTGACCGACGACGATATTTTCCTGGAATTCACCCCCGGCGCACGCAGTGGGATCTATCGTTTCAAATTTCCGAAGGGTGATTCCAGGAATCTTTTACTATCGCATTGCTACCCGAACGGCAGCTTCGATTGGGTGGAAGGCGGAACGGCCATTGTTGGCCGTGAACAGGTTGACGATGCCATCCACGCGCAGAAAGGACTGGCGTATCTCTACGGTAAATTCACGGGCAAGCCGCAAACAGGCAAGAGAGACGGTGAGAAAGACTGGGGGCGTTATTCTGTTACCGCCCAAACGCAAGGTACGCGGATGACGCCCGGTGAAAGGGCCTGGGCAAGTTATGCCGCCGGCGACGATGCCGTTGAGTTCAGGTATGCGATCTCGTTTATCAGCGCTGAACAGGCCAAACGCAATTACGAGAAAGAAGTGGCCACTGTTCCTTTCGAAACGCTGAAAGCCAGCGGAAAAGCAGCCTGGGAAAAGCTCATGTCGAGGATCAGCGTGGAAGGAGGTACCGAAGCGCAGCGCCGGAGCTTCTATACCTCGCTCTATCGCTGCTTTGTGCGTATGGTCGATATTACCGAAAACGGGCAATACTTCAGCGGCTACGACCAGCGGGTGCACACCGATAAGCGTCCATTTTATACCGACGATTATACCTGGGGCAATTACCTGGCCCTGCACCCATTGCGGTGCATACTCGAGCCCGATAAAGAAGCCGATATGCTGCAGTCGTATGTACGCATGTACGAACAAAGCGGCTGGATGCCCGACTATCCCCGTCATTTCGGCGACCGGCCCGGCATGTTCGGTTTTCATTCGGCAGTTGTTTTTCTCGATGCATACCGTAAGGGAATTAAAAACTTCGAAATGAGTAAGGCGCTGGAAGGCCTGGTCAAAAGCGCCGATCATGCTACCATGCTGCCCAGCCGTAATGGCCCGGGCGGCGCCCTGGAAGAATTTTTCTATAAAAACGGGTACTACCCGGCGCTTCGCCCCGGTGAGCCCGAAACAGATTCAGTAGCGCTGCTGAAAAGAGGACAAAAGCGTTCGGCTGTAGCCATTACACTGGCACACAGCTATGACAGTTGGGCGCTGGGTGAATTTGCCCGCGAATTGGGCGAAACAACACTTGCAGCCAAATACAGCGCCCGGGGAGAGAATTACAAAAACCTGTGGCATGCAAAAAGCGGCTTCTTCTTTCCGAAAGACGTGCAGGGAAATTTTATCGAGATAGACCCCGTTTTCGACGGCGGGCACGCGGGGCTTGATTATTTCAATGAGAACAACGGCTGGATCTATCTCTGGCATGTTCAGCAAAATATCGCCGGCCTGCGCCAGTTGATGGGTGGCCCCGATCAGATGGAGCGAAAGCTCGACCAGCTTTTTAACGAAGGGGTGGGAAGAAGCAAATACGTTTTCTGGGAACGCTTCCCCGATCAAACCGGTCTTATCGGCCAGTTCGGTATGGGCAACCAGGCCAGCTTCTTCATTCCTTATTTGTACAACTATACCAATGCGCCATGGAAAACGCAGAAAATGACAAGGCTGCTGCTTGATTCCTGGTTCCAGGACAATGTATTCGGCGTATGGGGCGATGAAGACGGCGGCTCCATGTCGGCTTTTGCGGTCTTCACTTATTTGGGTTTTTATCCCATTGCGCCGGGTAAGCCGGTATATGGTATCACCAGCCCCATTTTCAGCAAAACGAGCATAGCGTTACCCAACGGAAAGCGGTTTACCATAAAAGCCAATAACCTGTCGGCAAAGAATAAGTATATACAGTCGGCCCGCATGAACGGAAAGCCGCTGCGGTCGCTCGAATTCAGCCACAGCCAACTGGCTGCAGGCGGCATCCTGGAGCTTGATATGGGCCCCGGCACCGATGCAAAATGGGAGATGCCCGATTAAGACAAACCCGATTTAGTAAAGGAAAAAAACTGATATGGCGACAAAAAAAACCGTATTATACGGTATCCCGGTTTTACTGATCCATTGCCTGCTGGCGGTCGGCGCAATGGCACAACCGGCTTCAAAAAAAGGAATTGATTATATCGATCCCACCATTGGCAATATCGCCCCTTTGCTTAATACCAACCGGCCGGTAGTGCAACTGCCCAACCAGGCGGTAAGGGTATTCCCCAAACGGCAGGACCACCTCGACATGCAGATCACCGATTTCCCGATGATGGTGACCAATATCATCACGCCGCAAATGGTGTTTGGCATCAAACCATCGGTGGGAGAGGTCAGCGATACCGGCTGGTTCCGCCGGCTGAATTACGACCACGACCTTGAAACCACCAGGCCCTGGTATTATGCTGTTAAGCTGCCAGACGATAAAGTGCAGCTTGAATATACCGCCGGCGAGAAAGCGGGCATCTATCGCTTCCGTTTTCCCGCGGGCGTGCAGAAAAACCTGCTGCTAAGCCACTACTACGCCAATGGAAGCTATGATATCAGCGGCAACAGCATCACCGGCGTCGAATATGTAAACGATGCCATCCACGACCAGAAGGGAGTGGTATTTCTCTATGGTGAGTTTTCAGGCAGTCCCGCTACCGGCAAACGGCAGGGAGAGAAAGACTGGGGCCGTTATACCGTAAGCGGCGTTCCCGAAAAGCCCAAAAAGGTGGATGGCGAAAGAGCCTGGCTGTCGTATGCACAGAACAGTGCGCCGGTGGTGGAGTTCCGGTATGCCATTTCATTTATCAGTGCCGACCAGGCGAAGGCGAATTTCAGGAAAGAGCTGGGCAACAGCAGCTTTGAACAGTTGCGCGACAAATGCAAGGCCGCGTGGGAGAAGGTGATCGGTCAAATAAAAGTGGAAGGCGGCACCGAAGCGCAGCGCAGAACGTTTTATACAGCACTGTATCGCACTTATGCGCG
>JAKPBL010000401.1 GCA_029778965.1 Bacteroidota bacterium | reverse complement strand
GGAAGAAACCGTGCCTTCCATCGTGCAGGCCAAAGAAGTGGTGGAGTGCATCCGCCTGCTGCCGTTGGGCTACCGAACGGTGCTGAACCTCTATGCCATAGAAGGGTATTCGCACAAGGAGATAGCCACGGTACTGGATATCGAAGAAAGTACCAGCCGCTCGCAATATACCCGGGCCCGGCAAATGCTGGAGGAAATACTGGTGCGGAAAAATATTATAGCGAAATCGACCGAGAAAATACCGATGTTAGCAGCGTTTAGCCGCTGACAGTGCTCTTAGGAAGAGAGGAAGACGATGGACCAACACTACCTGAATGACGAATTTGACCAATTTTTAAAAGAGAACGCCGATCAGCATAAAATGTACCCGTCAGACCGCGTGTGGGCGAACATAAAACGCCAGCAGCACGGGGATAAGAGGAGGGTCGCCTATATCGGTCTCTTTTTACTGGTAGCCGGCAGCCTGTTATGGCTGACAGTGAACCCGCCTGCGGCCTACCGCCACCCGGTGTACAGCGCCCTTCCCATTACGGTTACCCAAAGCAAACCAACTATTTCTGTTACGGTCGATGATATTATTGCCAAATTGCGGGCAAAATCACTGATCCCGCCCATGGAGATCGATGCCCCGGTTAAATTGAAGCCGCTGGGTATCCGGCAGCGTTATTTTGCCACCCTGGAAGATGCCATGCCGGTGCTCCTGCCGCCGGTAACCGAGCCTTCCCCGGCACGGGAAATCGCAGTCAATAAGCCCGCGCCCGAACTGGCGTTGGAATACCATGAGATCACTCTACCCGCCAGCGACAACCAGCGCCTGGCCGGCCTCGACGACCCGAAAATCGACACCTATCCCGGCGCTTCGCCCTTCGACAATGAGCACCAGCATGAAATGGCACTCCCGCCCATCGACCTGAAAAAGAACCGGAGCAGCCGGTTATCGGTGATGATGAGCTTCGCCCCGTCGATCGGGTACCGGAACCTGTTCGACGGCAGCCGCAAGATCACCGGGCCCGGAAACTCGCCCGTCATGGTGCAGAAGCTGGATGTCAATGAGTTTGTTGACCACAAGCCCGCCATTGGGTTCGAGTTGGGCGGCCACCTGAAATACGAACTGTCAAAAATGATCACGCTGCGGGGCGGATTACAGTTGAACCTGGCACGGTATAATATCCAGGCATTCGCCCATACCCTTGAAAAAGCGTCCCTGCCCATTAACAATGCCTGGGGTTACCAGAGCGACAGCCTGGTGGTATATTCCAATATCCGCAATATTGCCGGCAACAGGCCGGTGCAACTGAAAAACCAGTACCTGCAGGTATCCCTGCCCGTAGGTGCCGAAATAAAATTATTCGGTTACAGTAAATTCCAGGTAAGCCTGGCCGGTACCCTGCAACCCACCTACCTGCTAAATGCCGACCAGTACCTGCTTACCAATAATTTCACCAATTACGCCAAAGAGCCGTCGCTGATCCGCCGCTGGAACCTCGCCACCGGGCTGGAAGCTTTCTTTTCTTACCAGCGGGGCGATGTTCGCTGGCAGATTGGTCCGCAGTTCCGGTATAACCTGCTTTCCACCTCCAACAGCGAATACCCCATTCGTGAAAACCTGATGGAATACGGGCTTAAGATCGGCATCAGCCGGCCATTGTATTAACTACCTTCTTCTTGCTCTACTAAACGCCATCTTCTTAATTTCGCAGATGACCCGTTATATACGTCCGGTACAGGTACTGGCTGTTTTCCTTATGCTGGCTGGTTGCCGGGAGAAACCGGCAGAGAAGAGCGCTTATATTCCTTATTTCCCCGTAAATGCTTTTCTGCAGGAGCAGCTCCACCTGATCGACTCCCTGCAGCCGCCTACCACCCTGTACACCGAGTCGGCGGGCGACAGCAGCATACAGGGAATAGCGCTGGCAGACTGCCGCACCCTGGCAGCGCCTTTTCTGCAATACGACATCAGCAAATCACCGCTGCACGAACAGTATAAGGAAGAAAGCTTTGCCGACCAGTCGAATCCCACCATCACCTTTACCTATAC
>JAKPBL010000397.1 GCA_029778965.1 Bacteroidota bacterium | reverse complement strand
GAAACACTCTCAAAAAAACTACCGTAGAAATGCGGTAGGCAGCCTTTGCTGCAGATCCCTTATATTTTGCGTGCGCGTATCGGAGCGTGCTATTTTGCCGACAGCTTCAGCAACCGGTGTTTTTCAAAAAATACCCGAAAATGGGTACTTGTTTTTTCGGAATTTGCAGAAAATACGGTGAACAAACAGGGGCTAGTTTTGGTTACGGCTGTATATCGGCGTCGAGAATATCGTACACCTTCAGGTTGCTGTCGGCATCCTTGAGCTGGCGGTACAGGGTCTTGCAATCGGAAGCGCCGGTCAGCTCGGAGGTTTTGCTCACCTTATCGAAAAATACACTGGCGAGATAGCGTTTCTCTTTTTCAATGCGTTTGCGCGCGGCGGCATAATCGGCGCGTATATCGCCGTTATTGGTTTTTTCGGCCAATATCAGCACCTGGCTGTGCTGGTAGTTCTTAGACTCGAGCGACAATACCTGGCAGGAGCAGATCTTGCTGCTTTTCGCGGCAACGTCTGTCGCGGGCATGTTCAGCGAATCGGCCGACAGTATGTTATTGAAATGGTATTTGGGCTGGGGCGCATTGCCTGCATAGGCACATACAAAAGAAAGGGCCAATACGGCAATCAGGGTGGTGGTACGGGTAAAGCGGTTCATGGTACGGTAAGATCGAGTTACGAAATGAGGCATTCAGGGATTTCGGAAACATCGATACCGGATTTTCTGATCAGGCGGAAAACAAAAAAACCTGTCGTGACAGGCTTTCAGCGGATGATTGGGTACAGTGCAAAGAATGCCATTTTTCCCGGTATTTGCAAGCTTTTTCGATTTTTTTCGATTTTCAGACGCGCAGGCGACGGCAACACTGTAAATTGTAACTCATCCCAAAACCTGTTTATGCCCTGCACTGTAGCCCGTTGCTGCCTGCTGTTTTTCGGTTGTGCGGCCTGGTTAGTGGCCTGTAACAATACCACGCCTGCCACCGCCCCCGACACTGAAAAGCCCGTCGATGCCAAAGTGGCCCGGCTGAAAATACCCGATGGCTTTAAGGCCGAACATCTTTTCGGCGCCTCGGCGCACGACGAAGGCTCATGGGTGGCCATGACCTTCGACGACAAAGGCCGCCTGATCGCCTCCGACCAGTACGGGGCGCTTTACCGCATGGTGATCCCCGCCATCGGCGACACCACGGCAAAGATCAAAGTGGAAGAGCTCAGCATTCCGCAAACCGGGCAAAAAGCAGGCAGCTCCGCCAAAAAAATAGATATCGGCTACGCCCACGGGCTGCTGTATGCATTCAACAGCCTGTACGTGATGATCAACCACAACAGCGACTCCGCTTTTTCCAAAGGCAGCGGGCTGTACCGCTTGCAAGACACCGACGGCGACGACCAGTACGACAAGATCACGCTGTTGAAGAAGCTGGAAGGAGAGGGGGAGCATGGGCCGCACAGCATCGTGCTGTCGCCCGATAAAAAATCATTGTTCGTCATTGCCGGGAATTTTACCAAACTACCGGAGATGAATAGCCGAAGAAAGCCATTTGACAGCCAGCTCGATAATATCTATCCCCTGCTGAAAGACCCGAACGGCCACGACAACGGGGTAAACATACACGGCGGCTGGATTGCGCAGGTGGATTCGGCGGGGCAGCGCTGGGAGCTGTTCAGCTCGGGTTTCCGCAATCCGTTCGACCTGGCCTTTAACGAAGCGGGTGATATGTTCACCTACGATTCAGACATGGAATGGGATATCGGCACGCCCTGGTACCGGCCCACGCGGGTTTGCCATGTTACCAGCGGCAGCGAATTCGGCTGGCGCCCCGGCAGCAACAAATGGTCGCCCGTGTGGCCCGATAACAGCCCGGCCTTGCTCAATATCGGCCAGGGCTCGCCCACCAACCTGGTATATGGCGGCAACAGCCGCTTTCCCGAAAAATACCGGCGCGCGCTTTTCGCGTTCGACTGGAGCTTCGGTATCATCTACGCCATCCACCTTTCGCCCGAAGGCGCCAGCTACACCGCCACCGGCGAAGAGTTTGTCTCGGGCGCACCCCTGCCGCTCACCGACGGGGTGATTGGCCCCGACGGCGCGCTCTATTTCCTTACTGGCGGGCGGCGGCTCGAATCGGATCTTTACCGCCTGTATTATAACGGTAATGAACAACCGAAATCAGGAACGGCGGTTGCACCGCCAACGACTGAAGGTCAGTTACGCCGCCAACTGGAAACCTGGCACCAGGCCGCGCATCCCGGCAATATTGATGATATCTGGCCGCAGCTAAAGCACGCCGACCGCTACATACGGTATGCGGCAAGAACAGCGCTCGAATACCTGCCCGTTGCCACCTGGGAAAACCGGTTGCTGGCGGAGAAAGACCCCGTTATTATCACGCAGGCGGCCATCGCCTACGCCCACCAGGGAAAGCCTGCCGGCCGAGAAAGGGTACTTCGCTTACTCGGCAACGTTAGTACCACCGGTCTTTCCGAAAGCGCGCAGACAGACCTGTTGCGCGCCATCGAGCTGCTGCTGTTCCGGCTGGGCCGACCGGCACGGCCGCTGGCAGATTCGCTGATAGCAAAGCTCGATCCGCTGTACCCCGCTCCCGGTGGCAATGAACGAAACCGCGAGCTGGGCAAGCTGCTGACCTGGCTCGGCGCTCCCGATGCCGTCGGCAAAACCGTGGCCCTGCTCGAAACAGCCAAAGACGACAACAGCGACGGGCAGGCAACCCTGACCCAATCGTCAGACCTTATCATGCGTAACCCGCAATATGGTATGGACATCGCTTCCACGCTCTCCAAAATGCGGCCGTTGCAGCAAACCTTTTATGCGGTTTTGCTTACCCAGTCGGTCAGCGGCTGGACAGATGACCTGCGCAACAGCTATTTCAAATGGTTTTATGAAACCTTCAGCTACCGCGGCGGCGTCAGCTATATGGGCTTCATCAACGATGCGCGCAAAAAAGCGCTGGCGCATGTGCCCAAAGCAGCGTTTGCGCAGTACAACCGGCTGTCGGGCGACTCCATTGTGCAGTTTGCCGGCACAGCCATGAACAAAGACCTTTACCGGCCGGTAGGGCCGGGGCGCGACTGGACACTCGAAGAAGCGGTAAAAGTGGCCGACAGCGGTATCAGCCAACGCAGCTTCGACAAGGGCAAAGGCATTTTTGTAGCCTCTCTTTGCAGCGCCTGTCATACTGTACGCGGAGAAGGTGGGGTGGCTGGGCCCGATCTAACGCAGTTGGGTAGCCGCTTTTCATACAGGGACATGCTCGAAGCCATCATCGAACCCAATAAGACCATTTCAGACCAATACGGCACTACCGTCTTCTCCCTGAAAAACGGTGGCTCAGTGATGGGAAGGGTCATCAGCCACGACAAAGAGAAATACATCATTTCACAGAACCCCTTTGCGCCGCAGCAAACCAGGGAGATATCGGATGCGATGGTTGCGGCCACGCGGGTATCGGATGTATCGCCCATGCTGCCGGGACTGATCAACCGCCTCAACCCGGGTGAGCTGAAAGACCTGCTGGCTTTTCTCAAGGCTGGCGGCAACCCGCAAGACAGTGTGTTTGCGCCGGCAAAAAAATAAACGACCATGAAACAGCTACTATCTTTCTTTCTTGTAAGTATTGCGGCGGTACTGTCGTGTACAGAGCCGGCGTCGAAAGCAAACAGTGGTCTCACGCCCGCGGCAGCGGACAGTTTCGTGTCCATTTTCAACGGAAAGGACCTGACGGGCTGGGAAGGCGATACGAGCTTCTGGAAAGTGGTCGACGGTGTGATCACCGGCGAAGTGACACCAACGCACGCGCTGCAGAACAACAGCTTCCTGGTTTATCGCGGATCGGAGCCGGCCGATTTTGAATGCAAAGCCGAATACCGCATCAGCGAAGGCGGCAACAGCGGCATACAATACCGCAGCGAGCAGGTCAACGGCATTCCCTTTGCGCTCAAAGGTTACCAGGCCGATATCGACGGCGCCAATACATAT
>JAKPBL010000393.1 GCA_029778965.1 Bacteroidota bacterium | reverse complement strand
AAAAATAGGGCAGGTTTTCCCGCTGAATGATAATGTTCTTTTCGCCCGGAACCGGAATGGTGAATTGAAGCACTTTCATACAAGTCTGCTTTTCTGCTTTGCAAATCGTTATAAAACCAGAAATTTACCAATAAATCCGTGAAACTTGGAAACAAGGGTTAATATATTGCTTGTACTGGTTAAAAAACGGGCCATATTAGGTTAAAATCGCACTATTGCCTGCCTTTTCGATAAATGACGGAAATCACATTAAGCGAGTATTGCATCTATAGCGCCTGCTTGTTACATTTGTGGCAATCGCTGTCTGAAATCCCCCGAAAAATCGCTGTCTGTTTCCTGTTGAAGAGCCAATGACCTTGGTTTGCTTACCCTTTGTTATACTTTTTTTATGTGCACCATCAACCACGAAAAAACTTTTATCCCTGCCATTATGGCCAAAAGAAACCTTATTCCCGTGACACGGACAAAAATCTTACTGCTGTTTTTGTCTGTTATTTCTTTCTGTTCTGTCGCGCAGGCGCAACTTAGGACCATCGCGCAGGAAAATGCGCTACCGGGTAGTCCGAAATCGGAATGGGATGTATTTGACGGCAATTGGGGAAACAACCCCGGTGGTGGATCCCTTGAGGGTTTCAGCGATAAAATAAGTTACCTGAGAAACGACATCGCCCAATTCAAAATCAGGAGTAGTTACAATTGCAGCGGGAGCCAGTGCCCCATGGGGTTTAAAGTAAAAATATACCGGCTGGGTTGGTATGGTGGTTCGGGTGCCCGGCGTGTTGACAACTATGCCAGCGGAGGGCTGGTTTTTGGAAGCGGGTCAGTGCAGCCGGATTGTAGTGTAGACGTTAATACCACCGGTTTGCTGGATTGTGGCAACTGGTCTGTTACTTTCACCTGGCAAATTCCGGCTGATGCCACTCCGGGTGTGTATATAGTGCGTTTGGGCGACCAGAATACGCCTGAAATATTTGCCAATCATATTGCGTTTGTTGTACGGGAAAATAACCCGTCGGCAAAAATCCTCTTCAAAACATCCGACGCTACCTGGCAGGCCTATAACCATTATGGCGGGATCAGCGCGTATCATGGTTATAATACATCAACTCCTAACGGGCGGGCGCATAAGTTGAGCTACAACCGCCCCTTTTATACAAGGTCAGGTTTTGCTAGCCAAGAATACGGTGACTGGCTGTTCAATGCCGAATATCCGATGATTCGTTTTCTGGAAAGAAACGGGTACGATGTTACCTATACGACCGATGTGGATATGGACAATGGGAACACAACCATCAATCCGTCCCAACAGAAGATATTTCTTTCGGTAGGACACGACGAATATTGGTCATTAGATGAAAGAAACCGGGTAGAGGCTGCCGCCGATGCCGGCGTTAACCTGGCGTTTTATTCCGGCAATGAAGTGTACTGGAAGATCAGGTGGGAAGACAATCACAGAACCATGGTGGTTTATAAGGAGGGTACCCCGATCAACGGTATAGGCGAGAATATGTGCGATGGTTATTGTGATCCATCCAACATCTGGACAGGCCTCTGGAGGGCTCCTGAAGGCAGCGACGCAAACCGGCCCGAAAATGCCCTGACAGGCCAGATCAGTTGGGAAGACGCATTGGGTGATATGGTCGCTACCGGTAAATACAAGTCTTTACGATTGTGGCGCCAGTCGCCGGTTGCGGGGCTGGCTAATAATGGCAGCTATCCCTTATCGGCAGGGTCGCTAGGGTACGAATGGAGCAGCGACAGAAGCGATTTTATGTGGGCATACCCGCACGGGAAAGTGCAGTTGACAACAACGACTTTAGGCGGTAAAGATCATCACCTGGTGTTGTTTAGGAATAAGGTGAGCAACGCGCTTGTATTTGGTGCAGGATCGATCCAGTTTGCCTGGGGCCTTGATGCAACGCATGATCCTGTAGGTGGTCTGTCGTCGAGTGCAAACCAGGCAACGCAGCAGTTTACCGTTAACCTCTTTGCAGAAATGGGCGTAATGCCCACTACCTTGATGGGCGGGCTGACTTCCGTAACGGCGTATAACGATGTTACGCCGCCTACGACCACCATATCGGCACCGGCAAATAACTTTGTTTCGGCGCCCTCCACACCAGTCACCATATCCGGCTCATCCTCCGACCACGGGAATGGCGCCAGGATGGGTGGGATGGAAATTTCCATCGATGGCGGCGCCACCTGGAACCGCCTGCCGGATAACCAGTTCACCTCCACGATTAACTGGAGCTATACGTTCACCCCGCCTACTACCGGTACCTACACCATCAAGGTGAGGGGATTTGACGATCTTGGCAACCTGGAAGACCCGGACGGTACCAACTCGTCGTTAACCAGGACGATTATTGTTTCCAACCCGTCCGGATGTCCCACCCTCAGTCCAACCCTGGTTGCCAGCAGCACAAATCTTTGTCCTACCCGACCGGTTGATTTAAGCATTGCCGGTGTGGATCCGGGAACGTATACAGTCGTGGTAAACGGTACCACCTATACGGGTGTTCAGCCGAATCAGCCGTTTACAACCCTGGATATGAACGCGGTGTACAGCCAGCATATTTTCGACCCCGCGACACAGGGAACCGTTTCAGAAACGGTATTGGCCACCTATCCGGGTAATGATCCTGCTCCTATAGAGGTAGGCATGGCCTTCCGTGCGGGGCATGATGGGTATATTAACGGCCTGCGGTATTATTACCGGGGATCGCAAATGTCGGGTAGCCATCGCGGTAAACTCTATACATCCACCGGCGTAAAAGTAGCAGACATCGTTTTTGGCGCACCGACGGGCGTCGGCTGGCAAACGGCTACCCTTTCCTCCCCCGTTGAAATATCAGCCAATGCTACTTACTATGTGACGGTGCTCCACAGCAACGGGTATTATGCCCGCACGCAAAACTATTTCACCCACGATGTGTACAGCGCATCAGGTGATATATGGGCTTTGAGGGATGGGGAAGGAATGCTGAACGGCCGGTACCATATCGGGCCGAATCCGAGCGACGTACTACCGTCTTCCTCCCTTAACGCTTCCAACTACTGGGTAGATGTTGTGTACCAGCGCAAGGCGGCTGTAAATGCCACGACCTACAACTTAACCAGCATTACCAATTCGGCCAACTGTAACCAGACAGGAGCGCCGCTGAGTTCCGTTACCGTTTACTCCGCCACCACCTGCGAGGCCCTGCCCGTTCGCTTTCTCAGCTTCACCGGCAGGTTGCACGACAGTGATGTCATCCTCAATTGGTCGACCGCCATGGAGTCGATCAACGATAAATTCGTGATCGAACGCAGCAAAGACGGCAATGTTTATACCGCTGTGGGCGAGGTAAAAGGCAGTTATAACAGTACCATTGTACAGTACTACACCTTTACCGACCCGGATATCGACCCCGGTACCTACCAGTACAGGCTGAAGCAAGTGGACGTAAACGGAAACTTCTCCTATTCCAATACTATTACGGTTACCCTGATGGGCGGCGACCAGTTCCAGTTGGCGCAGAACAATCCCAACCCGCTCACCACCACCGCTGTTATAGAATACTATGTACCTTATGCGACGAACGTCTCGATCGTGCTGATGGATATCAACGGCAAGCCGATCAGGCAACTGACCAGCGGACAAAAAATGAAGGGTAAATACAATATCAGCCTTAGCAAAGGAAATCTCGCGGCCGGCGTATATTTATACCGCCTGACGGCCAACGACAAGGTGACCATCACCCGGAAAATGGTCGTTCAGTAAATAAACTATTCATCATGCTCCAAAAGGTCCGCTTCATCGTGCGCAGGTACAACGAGGCGATCTTTTGGAGTTTTGCTTTTGTACTCATCTTCTTTTTTGTAGATCCCGCCGCCGGGCAGTCTTCTCTCTGCCTTTTTCACCGGCTGGGTTGGGAAAACTGCTTTGGCTGCGGTCTCGCCCGCAGCATGCACCGCGCCCTGCACGGCGACTTCGCCTCATCGTGGCAATTGCACAAAATGGGCATACCGGCCGTTCTCATTTTAGGCGGCAGAATAGTATCTTTAGTCATTAGCCAAAAACCATCGCATGACCAATTACCTGCTATCGCTGCCCGATCTTCAGCCTGAAGAAATGGCCGGCATAAAAGAGCTGACAGCTAATATGACCGATAGCCAGCAGCAACAATTCTTTATGATCTACTCCGGAAAAAGGAAACGCCCGCAGGAGATACTGATCATGACCTGCCTGGGCTTCGTGGTGGTAGCGGGCATCCAGCGTTTTATGCTGGGCCAGATCGGTATGGGCATACTGTACCTGTTCACCGGCGGCCTCTGCCTGATCGGCACCATCTATGACCTGGTCAACTATAAGAAAATGACCAACGAGTACAACCTGGAGCAAATGTATGAGTCGGCCCGTATGATCGGCCGCTGAGGTCCTGCAATCGCGGCATCATTGCGCCACCGGTATCCGGAGCCGGTTTGCCAGGAAACCGGCAATCTCTTTTTCCACCCCTGCTGCATCCTGTGATTTGAAGGGTGAGGCGATCACATGATCGCCCGTTAAAGGCATGGCTTTTTCCTCTTTAAGCGAATCGGGCGTACCCAGTTCGTCGAACATTTTTCGCATGGCCGACACCCGTACCACAGGGTCCTGGTGCGTGGCGTCTTTGTAATAATACAACATCAATACCGGCTGTGTTACCCGGGCAAACAATTCGGGCCGCATGGTCGTTTCAAGCATTTCTTCCAGCGCTACCGCGGCTTCCAGCCGGTAAGGACTGCTCCAGTATTGTTTATATACCGGCCGGTCGTCGGCCGCGCGGTTGAACTTGCCGCCTTTTACCAGCTCGGCAATCTGCAGGCCCCAGGGATTGTTCAGCAGCCAGGCATTCGGATCGTTGATCTCGATATTGGGACTGAGCAATACCAGTGCGTATACCTTATCGGGATAGGTGGCGGCCAGTTGCAGCGCCTGGGTGGCGCCCGTGCTGGTGCCCATCAGGATCACTTTTTTCCCGATCCGGCTGCCGATCATCAGGGCTTCTTTGGCCGACTCCCAGTAGCCGTCGCTTGTCAGGTTGGCCAGGGCATCGCTGGTGTCGATGCCATGTTCTGCCAGTCGCGCGAGATAGAGGTTGGCGCCGAATTGCCTGGCAATATGCGTATGGGTGGGGGCGCCTTCAAATTGCGAAGCGGTAAAGCCGTGCAGGTACACCAGGGCATATTCGGTTGGCCGTTGCAGTGAGTCGTACCAAACGATGCGGGCCTCGTTATCAGGCTTTAGCATATGCCCTGCATCAAGCGCTTTTACATATTGTTCCAGCGAAGCTGCATCTGCAGGCGGCGCAGGCAAGGCGGTTGCATACACGGGGGCATCGGGATGCGGTCCGGCGAAATAAACCGCCGGCAGAATAAGCAGTATGATCCACCACCATTTGTATCGCATAATACATTGTTTTGCTGTGCCCGCTAAAGATTTACCGCTATTACCGCGTTTTCTTTCCTGCTTTTTTCGGCGGCAAATCCCATCAGGTGGCTTTCGATCGAGGTATCGATGGTTGAAGTTAGCAGTCCGGGGTCATTTTTCGACACCGCCTGCACAAAATCGGCCATCAGCCGCCAGTCGCCCCCGCCATGCTTATCGGTTTTCTCCATCCAGTGTTCCTGCTTTCCCGACCGGTAATGGGTAATGGTAAACTCGGTCATGTCGCCCACGATATCGCCCATAGAGCCCATGATGCGCGTTCGCCGACCCTCGTAAGAGGTAAACGCCTCGAGCGAAAAAGCCGCCGTAATACCACCTTCAAAAAGCAGCGTGCTCACATAATGGTCGGGCTGGTCGTTGTCCATGCGATACACGCACCGGCCGTAGTCGGATGTTTTCAGTTGATCGAGAATATAAGCCGGCTGCCGGCTTTTATCGGCCGGCAGGTCGAACACATAATTCCGTTTGCGGTCGCGGTAATAGATCTGGAGGGCTGAATAGGGGCAGGTGTTTTCCACTTTGCAGCCATCGGTGCAACGATGGGTGCTGCCCGCCGGCGCATTCTCTTCTTTGAACCAGCCCACTTCGCCGAAAGCATGCACCGAACGGCAGGGCCGGCCGATCAGCCAGCGCAGGATATCGAGGTCGTGACTCGACTTTGCCAGGATGATAGGCGCCGATGTTTTGCTGTTATGCCAGTTGCCCCGCACATAAGAGTGGCTCATGTGCACGTATTCGATCGGTTCCAGGTGCTGGATGCTCAGCACTTTGCCGATGGCTTCTCTCGACAGCAACTCTTTCAGCTTCCGGAAATAGGGCGCATACCGCAACACATGGCAAACGGCCAGTATGCGGTCGCTGTTCCGGCTGCGGGCGAGTATGTCGCGGCATTCGTCTTCCCGCGGACTAATCGGTTTCTCCAGCAGAATATGGTAGCCTGCATCCATCGCTGCAATACAGGGGCCATAATGCAGGTGGTCGGGATTGCAGATGATAACCGCGTCGGCGAAACGTGGTTTTTTGAAAACATCTTCCCAGTTATTGAACCTGTTTTCGGGAAGAATGCCATGACTGGCGGCAAACCGTTCCTGCCGGATGGCATTGGGGTCGGCCACGCCCACCATCTTCAACTGATCCGGAAAATGCAGGGCAAATCCCCCGTATATATTGCCGCGTTTGCCTGCACCGATCACAATGGCCGTTACCGGTTTATCGACCCGGCGCAGGTTATCGGGGTATAGAATCGGGTCGGCGTCTTCGTGTTCCACTTCATAATGCGACAGTTCTTCCTGCGGCGCGTCCCGGTTACTCCATTTTTTTTCCATGGTTCAATTTACTGAATGATGTATGTGATGTTCTTACTAAATTCACAAAAACCCACCCAAATGCAGGCTGTCAAATCAGGGCGCTTCCTCGCTCTTGATGTATTTCGCGGCATGACCGTTTGTTTCATGATCATCGTGAATACCCCCGGTTACAATGCGCCCACGTTTTCTCCTCTGCTGCACGCCCACTGGCACGGCTTTACGCCTACCGACCTGGTATTTCCCTCTTTTCTTTTTGCCGTCGGCAATGCGATGGCTTTCGTGATGCCGAAGTGGGAAGGTCTTACCACGG
>JAKPBL010000376.1 GCA_029778965.1 Bacteroidota bacterium | reverse complement strand
CGAAGACGGTGCAGTGCTGGTTTTTTATGCACCCCATATAGGTGTAACCCAGAACGGCACTATCGGCGAAATCAGCCGTATCGGACAACACAGCAATTCAGCCTGTTGCGGTGCGGCAAAAGGCGCATTGGGGAAGCTAACCGACGGGAAAATAATTGAAGGAAACATCTCATCGCTGGATTTTCAAATGAATACCATAGAGCAAATTTTCCTGCATCAAAAAGAACGGATTTTAAATGCCGAAAATAAAATCTTTGAAGCTACCGAAGTAATGTATGAGGCGATCGACGACCGCATAGAAGTATTGGTTAAAGAAACGCATTACCCTTGCAAATATGTGTTGCTGGTGGGCGCCATTTTTATCAATGGCGACAAGAATATGGGTTCGTTTTGCCAATACAAAAAATTTGACTGCCTGAACCTGGAAACAGGCCAAAGAAAAAGCCTGATGACCGAATATTATCACTAACAATAAAAAGTCCCCTGGTAGACACCCGGGGACTTTATGGTATTTAGTATCTGATTAGATGCTGCGCTAAATTAGCTCTTTTCTTCATTCGTGCTGATGGAAAGTACACGGTCTGTACCAGCGGGAAGAAACTTTTCGTATTTCTTAACTTCTTCAGCACCCAGGTCTTTTCCGTTAACCCGGAGAACACCGTCGATGTACCGGATATCCAGCTTGCCATTTTGCTCGTAACCATCGGCTTTAAGGGCGGCGATCAGGGCGTTGGCATTCGCTTCGCTGATCGGCGTTCCCTGGATGCGCTGCTCTACACGCTGCTCAATCCGGATCTCTTTTTTATCGGCCGAAGCATGGTCTTTGGTATGGTGGATATCGGCCAGGGTGGGGGCGATTACCAGCGACACAATGCTCATCAGCTTAATGAGGATATTCATCGACGGACCAGAAGTGTCTTTAAACGGATCACCCACGGTATCGCCGGTTACCGACGCCTTGTGCGGCTCTGATTTCTTATAATATACTTCGCCGTTGATGGTAACGCCTTTCTCAAATGATTTCTTGGCATTGTCCCACGCACCGCCGGCATTGTTCTGGAACATACCCATCAATACGCCGCTTACGGTAGCGCCGGCCAGGAAGCCACCCAGGGCCTCGGGACCAAACAGGAAACCGATGATCAGCGGCGATACGATGGCGATGGCGCCGGGCAGCATCATTTTCTTGATAGACGCTTCGGTAGAAATGGCCACACACTTATCATACTCGGGCTTACCGGTACCTTCCATGATACCGGGAATGCTGCGGAACTGGCGACGTACTTCTTCTACCATCGCCATGGCTGCTTCACCCACGGCGCGGATGGCCAGGGAAGAGAAGATAAAGGGGATCATACCACCAATGAACAGGGCGGCCAGTACATCGGCTTTATAGATATCGATGCCTTTGATACCTGCCACACCCACGAAGGCGGCAAAGAGCGCCAGGGCGGTCAGGGCGGCAGACGCGATCGCAAATCCTTTACCGGTAGCGGCGGTGGTATTACCTACGGCATCGAGCACGTCGGTTTTTTCACGCACTTCCTTGGGCAGCTCGCTCATTTCGGCGATACCGCCGGCATTGTCGGCGATGGGTCCGAAGGCATCGATGGCCAACTGCATGGCGGTAGTAGCCATCATACCGGCGGCGGCAATGGCCACACCATAGAGGCCCGCGAAATAATAGGAACCATAAATACCGCCCGCCAGCACCAGAATGGGCAGGAAGGTGGACTCCATGCCTACTGCCAGTCCGCCGATCACGTTGGTGGCATGACCGGTAGCCGACTGCCGGATGATGGTCATCACCGGGCGTTTGCCCATAGCCGTATAATACTCGGTAATAATGCTCATCAGGGTG
Organism: Bacteroidota bacterium; assembly: GCA_029778965.1. Lineage (GTDB taxonomy): Bacteria > Bacteroidota > Bacteroidia > Chitinophagales > Chitinophagaceae > Flavihumibacter. The sequence continues at coordinate 1,145 of JAKPBL010000376.1, read as the reverse complement.
CCTACAACCAGTCCTACGACGATGGCATAGAACACATCCATGCGGCTGAATTCGAAGCCGCGAAGCGTCATGGTCGTATCGGGCAGTATGTATTGTACCAGGAAGAACGAAGCGATGGCCGTGAGGATAATGGAACCCCAGTTGCCCATGTTAAGAGCTTTCTGCACCGCATCGGTACTGATGCCCGCGTTTTCGGAGATACGCACAAACCAGGTGCCTACAATCGAGAAGAGAATACCCACGCCGGCGATCAGCATCGGCAGCAGGATGGGAGAGAAACCGTTAAAGGCATCGGTGGCGATGGTTTCCTGCCCCAGTACCATGGTAGCCAGCACGGTGGCAACATAAGACCCGAAAAGGTCGGCGCCCATACCGGCCACATCGCCTACGTTGTCGCCTACGTTGTCGGCGATGGTGGCGGGGTTGCGGGGATCATCTTCCGGAATACCGGCTTCCACCTTACCCACGAGATCGGCGCCCACATCGGCCGCCTTGGTATAGATACCGCCGCCCACCCGGGCGAAAAGGGCAATGGATTCAGCACCCAGCGAAAAACCGGTGAGCACTTCAATGGCTTTTGCCACCAGGTGGTCGTTGGCCGCCAGTCCCGGGGCGAAGGCCATTACCAGCACAATGAACAGGGAACCCAGGCCAAGCACGGCCAGGCCGGCCACCCCGAGACCCATTACAGAGCCGCCGGTGAATGACACCTGCAAGGCTTTGGACAAACTGGTTCTGGCCGCATGCGCGGTGCGAACATTCGATTTGGTGGCGATGCGCATGCCGATATAACCCGCCAGGGCGCTGAATACGGCGCCTATAACGAAGGCGACGGCAATCGACCAATGCGAATGCTCATTGCGGCTGGCCATAAAGCCAAGCAGAATGCCTACAATTACCACGAAATAGCCGAGGATTTTCCATTCGGCTTTGAGAAAGGCCATTGCACCTTCTGCGATGTAATGGCTGATTTCTTTCATGCGATCAGAGCCCGCATCCTGTTTGGATACCCAGGCAAATTTCAGCATGGTGTACAGCAAGCCAATCACCCCGAAAGCAGGGACCAGGTAAAACAATTTGTCCATAATAAAATCTTGTTAACAAAAATTTTAGAGTGGGCAAAAATAAGGCAGAAAGGCCTATAA
>JAKPBL010000374.1 GCA_029778965.1 Bacteroidota bacterium | reverse complement strand
GGTCGGAGATAATTGTCTTCAGCGCATGTGCAATGGCTGCGGGATCTTCCACGTCTACCAGTAAGCCGTTTTCGCATTGCTCGAGAATTTCCTTGGGGCCACCGCCGGGCGAAGCTATTACAGGCAGCCCGCAGGCCGACGCTTCCACAATGGTCAGCCCGAAATTTTCACCGGGTGTCGCGTTCACAAATACACCGTTCTTGCGCGCGGCCAGGCGGTAAATTTCGGGCACTTCACGGCTGGGATCGTTCTTCTTCGGGATAGCCATCTTACCATACAGGTCGTATTTATCCATCAGCAGCAGGAGGTTGGTAAGAATCGATTGCTCTTCTTCAGGCATTTGCGTAATGTCTTTCCGTACGCCGGCAAAAATGGCCAGGTTGGCCATTGACTGCAACTCTTTGTCGTCGCCAAATGCCTGGATGATGGTTTCAAAATTCTTCCGTTTATCGGCGCGGCCTATCGACAGGATCAGCGGCTTGGCGGGGTTGAACAGGAACCGGTCCATATCAGCGCCCACCCGGTACACCGTTTGTTCCTGCTCGATCGACATATGAAATGACGGCATATCGAAACGGTAAAAAGGATAAAAGAGCTGGTTATTCACGCCAGGCGGAATGACGTGAAATTTTTCGGGTGAAAACTGCTGGTAAAACTTATACTGGCTGTCGATAATATGCCGTGTGCTTACGATAAATGCATCCGCTTTCTGCAGGGTTGCTTCTTCCACAGTGATGCGTCGTTCCATGTTGAACTTCTCTTCGATTTTTTCGGGACTCATTCCCTGTTGCAGCAGCAATTGTTTTTTATTCCTTCCCAAAGAATGGCCGGTAGCCAGGAATGGAACACCATACACTTCACTGATCTGTGCGGCGAGATAGTTGCCGTCGGCATAGTGCCCGTGCACTACATCGGGGAAGTCGTCTTCTTTTTCAATGAAGCGGATCGTATTGGCAACAAATTCATCGAGGTATTCCCATAACGACTCCTTGCCGCGGTATTGTAGTCCGCCGCAAACCAGGCGAACAATCCGCGCTTTGTCGTTCACTGTCTCTATCTCATTCTCATACCCCGGCGATACCCTTTTATCGGCGATACGCCTTGTGAAGAGGTCTATTTTTCGGATAGCGGGGTGAGCAGATAAGGCATCCAAAAGTTCGAGTACATATTTTACCTGTCCGCCGGTATCCCTGTCACGGCCTATCTCGGGGTTGCTGTATCGTATCAGTCCATGCGGACTAAACAACTGAACATAGTATTCTTCCATGGTAGTCGTTTTTTCACGCGAGGCAAACGGCAAATATACCAAACTCGTCACAACCAGGGTGCTGCACATTAGCGACCGGCGCGTGTTTATCAAAGGACCACCACTTCCACTAAAAAAGCCGGGCCACCAAAAGGTGACCCGGCTGCCTGATTGGGTATCTGCTTACTGCCCGACCGAAGCCGGTGGCAAAACAACACGACAAAACTAGCGGCTCCTGCGCTATCCTGTTTCCTAAAACGGGAAATATAATAACCGGCTTTTTTTACATTCATGTGACAATTACATTTTCGTTTGCTGCCGATACAATCATTTTACGGCTTTGACCTGTTTGGTTCTACAAAATTAGCCACGCATGAAGCACCACTGATTGACCCCGACCCGCTCTGATATGATGATACTGCAGCAACTGGTGTAGGAGAATTGTAATATTGTGCAGCAAAGCAGCAAACATGATCATCAGACAAAGGACCCATTGGATAAGGATGTTATTCGCGTGGCATGGTTCCGTATTACCGCGGATACTACCACAACTATTGGTGATCACCGGCTTTTTCTTTGTGGTGCTTTTTATACAAACTACCCGCTACGGGCACCTGTTCCGGGTCAGCCCCACCATCTTTACCCTGATCGGTATATCCCTCGCCATCTTCGTTGGCTTTTGTAATACTGCCAGTTACGACAGATACTGGGAAGGCCGGAAGCTATGGGGTTCGCTACTGAACGAAACCCGTTCAGTGGTTCGCGAAACCATGTCGTGGATGCCCGGCGTACCTCTCGAAGAGAAGCAGCATTTCGCCCGGCTGAACGCCGCCCTGGCCTGGACGCTC
>JAKPBL010000352.1 GCA_029778965.1 Bacteroidota bacterium | reverse complement strand
CACCGCATCTGCCGCAAAGGCAGGGGGTACAAAAATGATCGATACGTTGGCGCCGGTCGCTTTCACGGCGTCGGCCACGGTATTGAAAACCGGGCGCTCCAGGTGGCTGCTGCCGCCTTTGCCCGGCGTTACGCCGCCTACGACGTTAGAACCATATTCGATCATCTGTGTGGCATGGAAAGTGCCTTCGGTGCCGGTGAATCCCTGTACTATGATCCTGGAATCCTTATTAACTAAAACACTCATATGATTTGTTTTGGAATCGGGGCAAAACTAAGGGAATTATTTGATCAGGTCGTCCATATTTCGGTTGTTATCGATCTTGCCGGTCTGTTCCAGCATCCGCATGTCTTTGGCGTCGCGCAGAAACTCGGAGGCGAAGATGAAGTCGTTCAGCCGCTGGTTCTTGCTGAAGATGATTTGTTTATTGGTGCCTTCCCATTCTTTTTCGCCCTGGTACATATAGATGATCTTGTCGCCGATCTCCATTACGCTGTTCATGTCGTGGGTATTGATCACCGTGGTGATCTTATATTCGTCGGTCAGCTCTTTGATGAGTTTATCGATCACCAGCGAGGTCTGGGGGTCGAGCCCGCTGTTCGGTTCATCGCAAAACAGGTATTTCGGGTTCAGCACAATGGCCCGGGCGATGCCGACCCGTTTTTTCATGCCGCCGCTGATCTCCGACGGAAATTTCCGGTGCGCGTCTTTCAGCGCCACCCGTTCCAGCACTTCATTCACTCTTTTCTTTTTTTCAGCCAGCGTCCAGTTGGTGAACATATTCAGCGGGAACTGTACATTCTGCTCTACCGTCTGGCTATCGAACAGCGCCGAGCCCTGGAACAGCATGCCGATCTCTTTCCGGATCTCTTTTCGCCGGTCGTCGCTCATATCGGTAAATTCTTCCCCATGGTAAAATATCTGTCCGCTGTCGGGCCTGAACAAGCCCACCAGGCATTTCATGAACACCGTTTTCCCGCTGCCCGACGACCCGATGATCAGGTTGCACTTGCCTTCTTCCATCACGGCCGATACATCTTTCAGCACCAGCTTGTCGCCGAACCCTTTTTTGAGGTGTTTAACTTCGATCATTAAAAAAGTTTATGGTTTATAGTTTGTGGTTTATAGTTGGTTGGAAGTTTTGAGCAGGTTGCACATAACCTTAAACCACAAACTATAAACCATAAACCTATAAAAGTATTGCCGCCAGCAGGTAATCCGAAAACAATATCAGCACGCAGCTTACCACTACCGATTTTGTGCTGGCCCGGCCGATCTCGAGTGCGCCACCCTCTACATAATAGCCATAAAAGGCAGGTACGCTGCTGATGATAAAGGCAAATACATAGGCTTTTATCAGCATGAAATAGACGTTAAAGGGTTGGAAACTGCCCAGCAGTCCGCGGTAAAAATCGTTCGACGACAAAATGCCCGATGCATTACCGGCTATCCATCCGCCCCAGATGCCCAGTCCCGCGCTTACTACGATCAGCAGCGGGATCACCAGCAATGCAGCCACGATCTTTGGCGCTATCAGGTAGGTTTTGGAATTGATGCCCATTATCTCCAGCGCATCGATCTGCTCGCTTACGCGCATGTTGCCGAGCTCGCTGGCAATGCGGCTGCCCACTACGCCGGCTAGCACAATACATACCAGGGTGGGGGCGAATTCGAGTAATACGGTATCGCGCACGATCTGGGCGATGGTCGATTTGGGTATCACGGGGCTTACCATCTGGTAAGCGGTCTGCAGCGTTGAAACGGCGCCCATGAAAACAGAAATGATGACGACGATGCCCGCAGACCCGATACCGATGTCGTTGCACTGGTGCATGAACTCCTTCCAGTACACGTGCCGGTTTTCCGGTTTTGAAAACATGCCTTTCAGCATGAGAAGGTAGCGGCCGAATTCTGTTATAAATTTCATGTTGTTCGCCTTCGTCACAAATTACATATCGCGCGATACGTTCCTGAACTTTTTCCACCAGGGGCTTTTCTCCACGATGGCTTTGGTCGAGGCCTCACCGCATTTGATCTGCGCATCTATCACTGCCACCAGCGCCATATTGAATATGCTGCGCACGCTGCTGCCCAGTTGAAGAATGTGCACCGGCTTGTTGATGCCCAGCAAAATGGGGCCGATGGCATCGGCGCCGCCCACTTCCTTTAATAAATTATAGGCCACGTTGCCCGCCGCCAGGTTGGGGAAGATCAGGGTGTTCACATCCTGGTCTACCAGCTCGCTGAACGGATAGCTTTCGCGCATGATCTTTTTGTTAAAAGCAATATTGGCCTGCATTTCACCGTCTACCACCAGCGACGGGTCACGTTCTTTTACCAGCCGGCGTGCCTCGGCCACCAGCCTGGCTTCGGGCGAGGCGCTGCTGCCAAAGTTTGAATAGCTCAGCATCGCGATCCTCGGAACGAGGTTGAAATTCCGCACTTCTTTCGCGGCCATCAGCGTAATCTCGGCCAGTTCGGCGGCGGTGGGGTTGAAGTTGATGGTGGTATCGGCCATGAAGAGCGGCCCTTTTTTGGTCATCAGCAGGTACATGCCCGCGATCTTTTTAACGCCTTCTTCCACGCCGATCACCTGCAGGGCCGGGCGGATGGTTTCGTCGTAGTTGCGGGTCAGTCCCGAGATCATCGCATCGGCGTCGCCGGTTTCCACCATCATGCAGCCATAATAGTTGCGGTCGCGCATCATCTTATGCGCTTCATAATGATTGATGCCCTTGCGCTGCCGCTTGCGAAAGAATATTTCGCCGTATTGTTTTCTCTTCTCTTCCTGCTCGTCGCTGCGCGGATCGATGATGGGCAGCCCGTCGAGATCGATCTTGTTTTCGGCGGCGATGCGGCGTATCTTTTTTTCATCGCCTAACAGGATGGGATAAGCGATGCCTTCGTCGAATGCGATGGTGGCCGACTTCAATATCTTGAGGTTGTCGGCTTCGGCGAAAACGAGCCGCTTCGGATCGCGGCGGGCCTTGCTGCCGATAACACGCATCAACTGGTTATCGATGCCCAGGCGGTTGTTGAGCTCGAGGCGGTAGGCATCCCAATCGGTAATGGCGGCCGTAGCCACACCGCTTTCCATGGCCGCTCTGGCCACGGCAGGCGCTACGGCTTCGAGCAAACGCGGATCAAGCGGTTTGGGAATGATATAGCCCGGACCGAAAACGATGTTCTTTTCGTTGTAAGCGAGATTGACAATATCGGGCACAGGGCTTTTGGCCAGGTCGGCCAGCGCCCGCACGGCCGCCAGCTTCATCGCTTCATTGATCTGCCGGGCCCGCACATCGAGCGCACCCCTGAATATATAAGGAAAGCCCAGCACGTTGTTTACCTGGTTGGGATAATCGCTGCGGCCGGTGGCCATGATAATGTCTTTGCGCGCGGCGACCGCTGTATCGTATTCTATTTCAGGATCGGGATTGGCCATCGCGAATACGATCGGGTTTTTGGCCATCGACTGCACCATTTCGGTAGTGACCACATTGCCCACGCTCAGCCCCAGGAAAACATCGGCGCCTGCCATTGCTTTGGTGAGATCCCAGTCGTTGCTTTCCACGGCAAACGGCAGCTTGTCTTCGTCGAGGTCGGTGCGCCCGCGATGCAGCACGCCGTCTTTATCGAACATGATGAAGTTCTCGGGATCGGCGCCCAGGCTTACATACAGCTTTACGCAGGCCATGGCGGCGGCGCCGGCGCCGTTAATCACGAAACGGGCCTTGTCGATCTTTTTCTTTTGCAGTTCCAGCGCATTCAGCATGGCGGCCGAACTGATGATGGCCGTGCCGTGCTGGTCGTCGTGCATCACCGGGATGTTCAACTGGCTCTTCAGCGCCCGTTCGATATAAAAGCATTCGGGCGCTTTGATGTCTTCCAGGTTGATGCCTCCGAAAGTGGGCTCGAGCGATTTCACGATCTCGACAAATTTCTGAGGGTCTTTTTCGGCGATCTCTATGTCGAAAACATCTATATCTGCAAATATTTTGAACAGTACGCCCTTTCCTTCCATCACCGGCTTGGCGGCTTCGGGGCCGATATCGCCCAGCCCCAGCACTGCTGTGCC
>JAKPBL010000339.1 GCA_029778965.1 Bacteroidota bacterium | reverse complement strand
GTATCCCATCGCTTCCGGCTTTGTGGACAAAGGCGCTGACTTCGGCTCCAGCCGCGTACGCATCATCAACGCACCGCGCGTGGCGCTGATCACCGGCGACAATACCTCCTCGCTCGGCGCAGGCGAGATATGGCATTTTTTCGACCAGCAGCTCGACTATCCGCTGACCTTGCTGAGCGCGAACGATTTCCTGCGGGAAGGCATGCGCGAGTTCGATGTGCTGATCATCGCCGACGGACGCTACGATTTTCTTAGCCGGAAAGAGAGCAACGAAGACCTGAAAAACTGGGTTCGCCGGGGCGGAAAAATCATTGCGCTGGAAGCCGCCGCCGTACAGATGGCCCGCGGCGACTGGGGCTTCAAGTTGAAAGAAGACCATGACAACGACGACAAGAAAGACGATAAGAAAACCGATTATTCGCTGCTGAAGAAATATGAAGACCGAGAGAAGGATTACCTCACCGGAAGCATGCCCGGCTCGATATTCAAAGTGGAGCTCGATAACACGCACCCACTCGGCTTCGGTTACCCCAACTTCTACTATACGCTGAAGCAGGACACGAACCTGTATGAGTATGCCAAAGACAATGGCTGGAATGTGGGTGTATTGAGAAAAGACAATTATGTAGCCGGCTTTACCGGCAGCGCCATTAAGAATAAATTAAAAGACGGCTTATTGATAGGCGTGCAGACCCTGGGTCGCGGCCAGGTCGTTTTCTTTGCCGACGACCCGATCTTCCGCAGCTTTTGGGAGAATGGAAAACTGTTGTTTGCCAATGCTGTTTTCCTGGTAGGTCAATAACCAAATCGCTCTGATGAGAAACTATTTTCTTTTTTTCCTGCTTGCCGCCGCTATCCACGTGCGCGCGCAATCGCCTGTTGCCGAGTCTTCCGCCGATATATTACTGAATCTCCAGAAGCTGAAAGTGCTGGGCGCGGTGCTTTACATCGCCGCCCATCCCGACGATGAGAATACCCGCCTCCTGGCCTATATGGCGAAAGAGCGGAAGCTGAAAACGGGATACCTGTCGCTCACCCGGGGCGATGGTGGCCAGAACCTCATCGGCGATGAGCAGGGGGTGTCGCTCGGACTGATCCGTACGCAGGAACTGCTGGCTGCCCGCCGTATCGACGGGGCAGAACAGTATTTTAGCCGCGCATACGATTTCGGTTTTTCCAAATCGACCGACGAGGCTCTCCGCATCTGGAACAGGGAGAAAATATTGAGCGACGTGGTATGGGTGATCCGTACGTTCAGACCCGATGTGATCATCACGCGGTTTCCGCCCGATGAACGCGCGGGGCACGGACACCATTCTGCTTCGGCCGTGCTGGCCATCGAGGCATTCCGGGCCGCCGCCGATCCCAAACGTTTTCCCGAGCAGCTCAAAATGACCGAGCCCTGGCAGGCAAAACGCATTCTCTGGAACACCTTCAATTTCGGCGCAGTCAATACCCAAAACGAAAACCAGTATAAGATCGATGTGGGTGTTTTCAACCCGCTGCTGGGAAAGGGTTATGGTGAAGTAGCGGCCGAAAGCCGCAGCCAGCACAAGAGCCAGGGTTTCGGCGTGGCGAGACAGAGAGGTGAAGCGTATGAATAC
>JAKPBL010000337.1 GCA_029778965.1 Bacteroidota bacterium | reverse complement strand
CCGTTACACCCAGTAATACGGCAAGAAGAGTGGCAATCGATTTCATGAAGGTGAAAGTAATGAAACCGTAATAAAAAAGCCGCCGGAGGATTCCGGCGGCTTTTTTATTACGAGGCTTTTTTTATTATTGGCTCACTTTGAATTCAACGCGACGGTTCTTCGCCTTGCCTTCTTTGGTACCATTGTCAGCGATCGGCTGATCCTGGCCATAACCGGTAGCGGTCATGCGGGCCGCATCCACTTTCCTGGTTGCCAGGTAAGCTTTCACGGCGTCAGCGCGCTTCTGGCTCAGTACCTGGTTTTTATCTGCCTTACCGGTATTGTCGGTATGACCGGCAATTTCCAGTTTCAGTTGCGGATACTGCTCATTCAGAATACGAGCTGCTTTGTCGAGCTCTTTCTTCGCTACAGGTGTCAGGTTAGCGCTACCAGTTACGAACTGAACGTTGCTGGCATTGAATTTAGAAGCTTCGAGGGTCGGGCAGCCACCGTTTTCAGCGGGACCAGCCAGATCCGGGCAACGGTCGTCTTCGTCATTCACGCCATCATTGTCTCTGTCAGGAACAGGGCAACCCTGGTATTTAGCCACGCCAGGCTCATTCGGGCACTTGTCTTCTTCGTCGTTGATACCGTCTTTGTCAGTATCAGGAATCGGACAACCCTGGTATTTAGCCAGACCCGGCTGATCAGGACACTTATCTTCTTCATCATTCACACCGTCTTTATCACGGTCGGGGATCGGGCAACCATTGTACTTGGCAGTACCGGCTACTGTCGGACACTTGTCAACTTCGTCGTTCAGGCCATCACCGTCGGTGTCGGGAATGGGGCAACCGTTGTAACGCTCCAGGCCCGGAACGCCTACGCAACTGTCTTTGTCGTCGCGGATACCGTCGCCATCAGAATCAGCAGGGATATGCTTTCCGAACAGCTTCAGCTTCACGCCGGCTTGTACATAGCGGTTGTAGAATTCTCCGGCAGGAACAACATTCACTTTGTTCATGTTGGCGCCACCATAAATATAACGGCCGTAGAACGACAGGCGCGAATGCGGCATTATTTCGATACCGGCTGTACCTGCCAGGCTGTTTTTCTTAAAGGTTTCGGTGGTGTAAACCGCGTTGTTCTTACTGTCGAATTTGCTCAGGAAGTCGAATTGCGGACCAGCGAACAGGGCTACCTTGCTGCCCAGGTGAAACTTCACCAGCAGGGGTACAGAAATATACGCTGCCTGACCGTGAGGGAGATTAACACCCTGGGCATCGGTCGACTGGTAGTTCAATGTATTGTAAGTAACCTGGGGTTCCAGGGAGATGGCTTTACCGATCAGCGGGAGGTTCAGCCAGGCGCCTACGGCATAACCAGGCTTGTTTTTGAATTCAGTGTTGGCAAAACCATCTTTTCCTTTCAGACCGCCATAGTTGAAGGCGCCCAGAAGACCACCTGATACGGTATAATGGTCTTTTGTAACTTTTAAAGGTTTTACCTCGTCCGTCGAAACCACAGGCTCCTGTGATTTTGCAAACAAACCACCGCCAAGGGCCAGCAGCAGAAAGAAGCTTTTTTTCATACAATTGTTTTTTTTGGTGTTTAGACATGCTACCAACATAAACCTTCGTGCCATGTTTGAGATGCCTAGGGGGTTACCCCCTTTTTTTTCGGGCACAAAATTACACAAAAGCGTTTATACCAGCGAACACAATTAACACTATTTTGCAAGAAACAGGCCAAGAGAGGGTTAATGGCTGTTTTTCTGGTGAACGGGAAGGGCAAACTGCCCGAATACCCGGATATGCAGGAGTCTGGCCAAACCAGGGCAACGGGGCGCGCAACGAAGGCTAAATAGGCGTCAGCATGTTGATAAACATATCATATATGTATATTTAGTTTAGCTATGCATGCTGTTCATTACAGGATGATAACTATACATACCTGTACGATGGCCGCCGGTTGCAGTTGAAGTCAATTGTTTGCCGCAAGGAAATCGACTATACATACCTGTACGATGGCCGCCGGTTGCAGTATTATCGCAGGCCGGTTATTCTTCCTGCCACTGGTGTTCTATTGATTCCAGGTCGTTGATAATAGCGCTGATCCTCGTTTCTTCTTTTTGCAGGTTTTTTTTACCGATATAGAAATAGGCGAACAGCATCCAGCCAACATAAAGCAATAAAAAGAACAGTATGTTTTTCAACGGCCGGCCGCTTAATATCTCTACCAGGTACAAGGCCATGGCCGTATTGAGCAGCACGAAATACACCGGCAGGTTCCAGCGCACCTGTGCCTTGCGAAATGCATAATAATTTTTCCACTGCGAAAGATGTACGGCAGGCTTGCTGGTATCGTCAATGGATCGCAGCTTTTTATAGGTGCGGAAATGCAGGAAAGATTGTATCCAGCATACCAGCACCACCAATGCCAGCCCGGTCCAGGTGAGCGCCGCGTGAAGGATATCACGCATCAGCAGGCCCATTATTATGATCCACGCACCCGTCAGCAGCAGTGAAAGAGCGCCGCGAAGCTGCTGCCGCCGGAGTTTTCTGCCGCTGTTGACAACTGTTGGCCGCCGCGCCGGAGCCGCCGCTGCGGGTACTGCCTGGTCCGATTTCCAGATTTCCCGTATGAAGTTAAAATCATCCATCCTGGTGGTATATTTCGGTGAGCTGTTTTTTAATGCGATGGATACGCACCCGCAAGTTGTTTTCAGAAAGCCCGGTAATGGCCGCGATCTCCGTATATGGCTTCTCTTCAAGCACCAGCGCAATCAGCACCCGGTCGGCCTCGGGCAACCGGCTGATGCATTTGTACAATTGCTGCACCTGCTGTTCTTTGATCCCGGCTTCTTCAGTCAAATGCGCCAGGGGCACGGTATCGGCGGCCACTGTAGGCAGTTTCTTCTTTCGCAGGTAACCCAGGCAGATATTAACGGCGATCCGGTAAATCCAGGTACTCCACTGCGCTTCGCCCCTGAACTGGTGAAGGTGGTTCCAGACCGATACGAAACACTCCTGCAGCAGATCCTGCGCCAGCGATTCTTCGCCGGCATAACCGAGACATAGTTTGAATATGCCGTTTGCGTGCTGCCGGTAGAGGCGGGTGAACTGCGCCGATCTTTCCGCGTCTGTCATCACTTATTTGGATGCACGATGAAACAAATTGTTACAAAGAGGGAAGAAAGATACTTCGTTCCGCGAGTTTTTGCGATCCGCACCCTTGCAACACAGGAGCCAAAGCCGATTTTGCAAACAACTGGTTGGCAGGGTCTCTATATTTGCAGCAGTCTTAACCCTGCGCCGGCGCTTCGGGGCAGGTTGAAAAATACTTTCTTATGCGACATTTACTGACCTTCTTTTTTGCCATACTGGCGCTGATGGCAACGGCGCAGGACATGAAATCGGGCGGTGTGCTCAAACCCGAGCAGGCCAATATGGACATCAGGCACTATACCCTTGCCCTGGCCATCAAACCCGAAACGCAAACAATCGACGGCTATACCGATATCGACTGCATCGTAAAAGAAGCGGCGACCATGTTACTGCTCGATCTCACCCATATGCTTACGGTGCAAAAGGTGGAAGTGAATGGCCGCAAAGCCGATTTCAGGCACGAGGCCGACCTGATCCATATCCCCGCCGCCAATACCTGGCCTGCCGGCAAAACCAGGATCAGGGTATATTATGGCGGAAAGCCTTTTGTGGCCCCACGCGCACCGTGGACCGGCGGATTCCAATGGGCGACCGACAGCACGGGGCATCCCTGGATCGCCGTTACCTGCCAGGGTGAAGGCGGAAAGATATTTTTTCCCTGTAAAGACCACCCCAGCGATGAGCCCAACGAAGGCGCAGACATGATCATTACCGTACCGCGGGGCCTGGTGGTAGCGGGACCCGGCTTGCTGGTAAGCACCAAACACAAGGGCAATACCTCCACCTATCATTGGCGCACCCGGTACACCATCAGCAACTACTGCATCATCCCTAATGTGGGCGACTATACAAAGGTGACAAAAACCTATACCTCGATCGACGGCAACAAGATCCCGATGGAATTTTATGTATTGAAAGAGCACGCCGATAAAGCGCCTTACCAGTTGCAGCTACTGGAAAGAAGCTGCCAGATAATGGAGAAATATTTCGGCGAATACCCTTGGGCCAAAGAAAAGATCGGCCTGGTGGAAACGCCGCACCTGGGTATGGAGCACCAGTCGATGGTCGCTTACGGAAACAAGTTTCGTTCCGTAAAAGTAGGCAATGAAGATTATGACTGGCTGATGACCCATGAGTTCGGCCACGAATGGTGGGCAAACAAAGTGACCAATAAAGACTGGGCGCATATGTGGATACAGGAAGGCATTTGCAGTTATGGCGACGCCCTGTTCACGCGCGAAGCGGGCGGCGAAGAAGCTTACCAGGAGCGGATGCGCAATACCCTGCGCCGCCTTTCGGGCAAGCCGGTGATCTGGGCCGATACCGCCGATTCCGACCTGGCATATACCGGCGATATTTACGCAAAAGGCTCTTTTTTCATGCACAGCCTTCGGCACTATATCGGCGACGATGTCTTTTTCCCGGCGCTGAAAAAGCTGGCCACAGATCCTGCTTATACTTACGACAACATGATCGACACCTACGACGTGCTGCGGCTCTTTAACCAGGCGGCGGGACGCGACCTGACATCGTTTTTCGATTTCTACCTGCGCACCACCAATAAATTCGACATACTGGTAAGATCGGCCGCTGAAGGCAAGTACGAAGTAAGCGTGACCAACTTCGACCAGCCATTACCGGTAGAAATACAAACGAACAGGGGACTGGAGAAATTCACCATCGGTAAACAGCCGGTGACGGTAATGAGCAGCCAGTTACCCGCCATCGACCCGATCGGCTTTTACCTGAAATCGGTTCGCTACGAGTAGAAAGAACCGGATCAGCGCAGCAGCAGTACGGTTCCCTGCCGCCGGAAATGTTCACCGGTATCGCAAACCAGGTCAATCTTATATACGTAAAGGCCACCCTGGGCGGGCTGGCTGTTGGCATAGCCGTTCCATCCCTGCGACCGGTCATTGATACGGATATTGCTGGCGTCGAAAACAACCTGCCCCCAGCGGTTGAACACCTGCATCCGCTCAATCACGCTTACGCCTTTGCCCATCACGTAAAACACATCGTTCCTGCCATTGTTATCGGGCGTGAAAGCATTGGGTATATGAACACGGTCTTGCGCGCAGGTAAGGGTAATGCGAACCGTATCGCTGGCCACGCAACCGTAAGCATTGCTGACCGTGATAATATAATCTGTATTGCCGCGCGGGGCCGCGAGCGGCGAGCCGCAGTTGCTGCAGCTCAGTGAAGCCGCGGGCGTCCACAGGTAACCGTTCACGTCGCTGCTAACGGTGGGGAGCAGCCGCACTTCGTCGCCGGTAAGCAGGGCCATGTCATCCGGCGCCTGCACCGTGGGCAGGGCAATCACCTGCACGGGTATGGTAGCCGTATCGGCGAAGCACTGGTAGTCGTCGTAACCGATTACCGTGTAGCTGCTGTTTGCCTGCGGGCTCACCACGGGCTGGCTGCCCGCCAGGCCGTCTGTCCATACATAACTGGCGGCGCCGCTTACCGGCAACGACACGCTGCTGCCGGCGCAGACAAAAGTATCGGCCGGCGCCACCAGGCTAACCGGCTGCGCAACGGTTATATACACCGAATCGCGATTGGCGCACTGGTATTCGTTGGTGCCCGTTACCGTAAACCAGCCGCTTTCTGCGGGTCGGCTGTTAAGAACCGGCGTTTGCGTCGTTCCGCTGTTAAAGCTCCATTCATAAGCGCTTGCGCCGGTTGCAGACAGGGTAAGTTCGGCGCCAAAGCATACCACCGGCTTCACCGGATCGATACGAACTACCGGTAACGGATGAACGAAGAGCAGATGATCGACCGTATCGGCGCAACCGGCAGCGGATACTATGAACTGCTGGTTGGCCAGCCCCGCACCAGTGAATGCCTGCGGAGGCGGCAGGGTATCGGCGGCGACCTGCCCGTTGGAAAATATCCACCGGTAAACCGGTACCGTATCGGCGGTAATCGACGCGCTGAAAACAGCGTCGCTACCCGTGCAGACCTCGGCCGGGCCGGTAGTTTCGGCTATAGGTGTACGTTTGATCGTTACCGAGTCGGTGGCGACGCTGCTGCAACCATAGGGCGACAATACTTCTACCTGCGCCAGGTGCCGGCCGGGGTTATTATAAAAGAAAGACGCAATACTGTCGGATGAAGCATGTCCCGCCGCATCGGTCCAGTTGAATTGCAGGCTGGAGCCCATCTCAGCCGCTACCGAATGCAGGTGCGGCACGAACCGGATAGTGGCTGTATCGCAGAACTCACCGGCCGTATGTTCAATACCGGCAACAGCCAGCGAATCGATCACAATAAGATCAGGCAGCTCGGCGCTGCCGGGGCAGCCGTCTTCGTCTTTCAGGATCAGCGAAGGCTGATAAACCCCCGCATGCGGGTAAGCATGTGAAATGCTGTTCGCCGTCGATTGGCCAATGGTTCCGTCGCCGAAATCCCAGGTATTGGTAATGGAATTATTTACCTGGGCGGTCAGCGTCACTGTTTGCCGCAAACAGCCGCTGAGCGTATCGGCTTTCAGGGTGCCATAGGGACCGTTGATGGTTATACGCGTTTCCGTAGAATCGACCGATCCGGAAGCGCTGTATGCATAAATAACAACACGATACACGCCTGGTTTGTAATAGGTATGGGTGGGATGGTCTTGCGACATCGCCGTGCCGCCGTCGCCGAAACTCCAGTTTACGTATTCAGCGTTCTCAGAAGTATTGGTAAAATGAACTACAGCCGGGGGGCAGGAAGTATGACCCACATAATTGGTTTCATAGGTAAAGGCAGCAGCCACATCTTTTACAACAATGATTTTAAACGCCGTGTCCACGCAGCCTGCAGGGTCAAAAGCAATCAGCCTCACCGTATCGATGGTGCCCAGCGCCCCGTATAATTTATCGGGCGGTGCAAACTGGGTATAGTCGGCGCCGCTGCTGAAATGCCACAGGTAGGTGGGGTTGCTGCTGCTGGCGTTTGTCTGGTTGATAAATCGAACTGTTGTGTTAGGAAAAACCGGATCAGGATCAATGCTGAAGGCGGCGCGCGGGCCACGGGCTATTGCTTTATCGACAGGGTTCATGGGTGTGCCGGCCGAGCAGCCTTCCGCATCGGTTACGGTAAGCACCGCGGCATACGAACCGGGGGAGGCGTACTGGTGTTCAAAAAGGCCGCCCGGAGGCAGGGTCGTAAAGCTGGTATCTGACCCGTCGCCGAAATCAACCGACCAGTTGGTGACCGCCACATTGTTGCGCGGCTGCGACAGATCGCGAAAGCGAACCGGCGATGTATAGCATATATTGTTCTGGTCGAATCCCAATTGCGGCTTCGGACCCCGGATGTCGAGTGGTAGCAGGTTGGTGCGATACACACAACCGGGATAGCTGTTTTGCCTGACGAGGGCGCGGATGCCCTGCTGCCCGTTCTGAAGTCTGCTGATAGTGACTGCATAGCTGGTGCCAAAAACGGGATCGGCGTTTTCATACACCGGCGTAAAGGGTGTACCGTCGGCGTACTCCCAGCCTGTAATCGTGTATTGGTTTCCGTTAGTAACCGCGGGATTGGGCGCCAGTCCGCTGATATTGATGCGTAACTGTCCCGTTCCGCAAACCGCCGCCAGGTCGGCCGTCAGTTGCGGTTGTTGCGCCAGTAAAACCGGCACATCGATCGAGTCGCGCACGGTGCACCCGCCATTTACGGCGACCAGGTACACCCGGTACAGGCCCGATTGCGCATATACGTGTGTGGTCGCTTCTTCGGTGGGTGCCACCGGCTGCGTTTGTCCGTCACCGTAATCCCAGGTCAGTTGGGTGGCCTGGTTAACGGCGGCATCCTGCGTTAGCAAAACCCTGCCCGGCTGCATGCAGTCTTCGACAAATGATTTCCTGATCACAGGAAAAGGCGGCTTTACCTGTATATATTGCTCGCGCACAAGCGTATCGGCACAGGCGCGGTTGCCCGCAATCAACTGCACGGTATAAGTGCCTGCCTGCATATACTGGTGGCTTGCCTCAAATTCAACCGAGGTGCCGCCATCACCGAAATTCCAGAGCCAGTCAAAAGCTTCGCCTGTAGTTTCGTTGCTGAACGTTACGGGCGTATTTCCGCAGACTTCGGTAACGGCGCTGAAGGCGGCAGCGGGTTTGGTGTAGGTACGCACCGAGCGGAATACGGCTGTGCCGCTGCACCCGCTGCGGGTCTGGTATTGCAATAGCACATCAAACTGTCCTGGGCTATTGAATACATGGGTCGGGTTAGCTGTATTCGCGGTTTCCCCGTCGCCGAAACTCCAGGTGTAGCTGCTGATCTCGCCGGGCTGGTTCACGGCAAAGCCGACTGCCAGGCCGATACATCCTTCGACCCGGTCGGTGTGCACAATGCTGATATCCGGGCCGGCAATGCTTACCGGTCTCTGCACGACTTGTACGCAGCCCGCCTGGTTGGTAGTGGTCAGCGTAACCGTATAGTCGCCATTCTTTGTATAGGTATGCGTTGCCTGTTTTGCAGCGCCGGTTTGGTTGTCGCCAAAATCCCAGCTCCACTGGGTGGCCGCGGTGCTTTGGTCATTGAATTGCACTTCTGCCGGGGCGCCACAGGTATTGTTAAGCAACACCTGGAACGGAGGCAGCGGCTCACCCGCCGATACGGTTATTTTCTTCTCCACGATATCCTCACAGCCGTCATATACATTGGTAAGCCGAACGGTATATTCACCCGGTTGCGGAAACGTATAGGTGAAAGCATTGCCGGTGAAGGGCACATTGCCCGGAAGCACCAGCCAGCGGCTGCTTTGTGGGTGGGCGCTTGTATTGGTAAACGTGGCGGCGTTGTTGGTGCAAACAGCGGCGGGCGCCTCAAATGAAGACTCGAACTGCGCGATATTAACCGGTGCCAGCTCCTTTGTAACGGAACACCCTTCGCTGCTGCTGACGGTGAGGGATGGCCGAAATACGCCCTTCTCTCCATACACGTGCGTCGGCCGGGGCTGGGTGCCGGTTTTTCCATCGCCAAAATCCCAGGAATAGCTTAGCGTGCCGGGGCCGGTGCTGCTGTTGCTGAATGTTACCGGTGCGCCGGCGGTACAGTACACCCCCTGGTCGGCGCCCGCCTGTATGACGATGGGGTCCAGCACGGTTAGCCCCGTTTTATCGACCGTGGTATGACAGCCGAAACTATTGGTAATGGTTAGGCTTATGGGTGGATTACCACGGCTTTCATAGGTATGCGATGCCTGGGGGGCATTGGCGGTTTGAAGCACCTGGCCATCGCCGAAATCCCAGAGGTATTCGGTAACAGAACCGCTGCCCGGGTTCACCTGGCTGCTGAAATTCACCCCGAGCGGTGCGCAGCCACGGGTCTGATCAAACTGAAAGTTCACCGTGGGATTCCTGTATACGGTAATGGTTTTGGTGGCGATGGCGGTTTGCGGGCCGTCGTGCACGGTAAGCGTAATGGTATAGGTTTGCGGGTCGCGGTAAATGCTGCTGCCGTTGGGATCGTGGCCGGTACCGCCATTGCCAAAATCCCAGCTAAAGGTGGCAGCCGCAGAAAAGCCCGTACTTGTATTGGTAAAGGCAACGACCAGCGGAGAGCAGCCCCCTGCCAGGTCGGTCGTGAAATCGGCCCGGAGCTGACCAATGGCGGCATGTGCAAACAACAACGCGAGCAACGCGCAGCCGGCCTTTGTCCATAATCGCATCAGGTAAGCCATAAGAAGCGCTGGTGATTGGTTCCATACGGTCTAAAGGGAAAGGTTAACAGTTGTTTAGAAGGGGGATGGTGCCAATATACAAAACTCTCCGCGTTGAGCCAACTAGCTGTACTGCACCACTTCCCGGAGCTTGTCGGGTTCGGGGATGTGAATGCGGCCTTCGCGTATTTCCACTCGTTTTTCCGATTTGAAGTCGCTCAGGGTGCGAATCAGCGATTCCGTGGCCGTACCCACATAATGGGCAATATCATCGCGGGATATCTCCATCGACGAAGAGCCCGTCGCCTGGTATTTCTGCAGCAGGTCGAGCAAGGCGATGGCAACCCGTTTGCGCAAAGAGCCATAAGCGAGCTGCAGCAGCCGCTCTTCTTTTTCTTTCACATCCTGGCTGATGATCTGTATGAACCGCGCCATCACCGAAGGGTCGGCTTTCAGCAGCGAAAAGAAATCTTCCCGCGGCACCAGCAGCAATTCGCTGTCTTCCATCGCCGACGCGTTATCGGTGTAATTGCTGTTCTCCAGTAAGGAATGATATCCCACGAAATCACCGGGGGCATAAATGCTGGTAATGTATTCCTTGCTCTCGTCGCTGTACCGGAACACTTTGATCTTTCCCTTCAGCACCACGTATAAGAACCGCGAACGGCGTCCTTCCTGGTACACCTGCTGCTTTTTCGCATAATGCTCTACGTTGTATTGCTCGGAAAGCTGCGGGATCAGTCCACTGAGCTTTACCTGCTGTAAAAAGTCGGCCACGCCCTTCCCTGAAAATTGGAATTGTTGCGTAAGCGCTTCCTGTTTGCGTAACCGCTGCTCGACAGCGCTCAGCAATTCGATCTCTTCAAAGGGTTTGGTGATATAATCGTCGGCGCCCATTTCCATTCCCTTGCGGAAATCGGCGCGTTCTATCCTGGCCGTTAAAAAAATGAACGGTGTGTAGCGCGTCAGGTCGTTCTTGCGCAACAGGTGCAATACCCCGTAACCGTCGAGTTCAGGCATCATGATATCACATACAATAATATCAGGGTTCTTTTCCAGCGCTACCTGTACGCCCACCTTGCCGTTCTCAGCAGTCAAAGCACGATAGCCCGCGAGCTCCAGTATCTCGGCCGTATTCTCGCGGATATCGTTATTGTCTTCTATGATCAATACAGTTTTCATGTTGCTACCGGAATATCGATGATAAAAACAGAGCCTTCGTTCAGTACGCTGCGCATACTGACCATGGCCCCTATAAGATCGGCGTATCTTTTAATGATCTGCAGGCCCAGCCCGGTACCCTGTATATTGGTGGCATTGGCGCCACGGAAAAAACTGCTGAACAGCCGCGGCTGGTCGCTTTCGGGAATACCGATACCATGGTCTTCCACTTCTATCCGTACCGTTTGGCCAATAGCGGCAACCCGCACTTCCACCACCGAACCCGCGGCTGAAAATTTGATGGCGTTGCTCAACAGGTTGATCAGCATGTTCTTCAATAATTTCGGATCGGTGGTGATCTCCCGCGGTGCCGCATAGTGCAAGTTGATACGCTGGCCCGGTTTCAGCATCAGGTGCATTTCTTCCACAGTATCGGCAACTACCTGCTGCAGGTCGAACCGCTTTTCATCGATGCGTACTTTGCCTTCATCGAGCCGCCCCAGCGAAAGAAAATCTTCCAGGATGTCGTTCAGGTGCTTTACCGACCCTTTGATCTTTTCAATATGCCGGTCGCGCTTGTCCTGTTCCTCACCACCCTGGTATTTCGACAACAGGCTGGCCGACGACAGCACCGTGCTCAGGGGCGTGCGAAATTCGTGTGAAGCCATCGACACAAAACGGCTTTTGATCTCGTTGAGTTGTTTTTCGGCCTGGAGGGCTTCGTTCAATTCGATTTGTGAACGCTCCAGCTTTTCGAGCGCCTCTTTTAAAATGACCGTGCGCTCTTCGACTTTCGCTTCGAGCTCGGCATTGAGTTGCTTTACTTCAATGCTGACCTTTTCCAGCTCGGCCTGCTGGCGCAGCATATCGGCTTCGATCTGCTTGCGGTGCGTAATATCTATTACAAAGGCGATCACGTGCAGCGCTTCGCCGATCCGGTAATAGCTTAAGCTGATCTCCACGGGAAGCAGGCTGCCGTCTTTCCGCTGGCCGAAGAGATCACGGCCATGCCCCATTACGCGGTTGGAGGGATGCCGGTAAAACTCCTCGCGCAACCCACGGTGATGCCCGGACGAGGTGGCGGGTATCAGCACTTCGATCTGCCTGCCCAGCATTTCATTGTGTGCATAGCCGAACATGCGTTCAGCCGCGGGATTCACCAGCATGATCTCGCCGCCGCGCTCGGTAATAATAATTCCCTCCGTCGCGTTATTGAACATCGCGATGAGGTGTTGTTGTTCCTGTGTAGCCGACATCGGCTCAAATATAGGCATCACGCTTCTTCCAGCAGTCGTTTTTCCATTTGAATAGCCCGCGGATACAATTCGGTTCGCTCGATGAGCAGGTATTCATTCATTTGCTCGTCGAGTTCCCGCAGGCAGGCAACTACCACGCTGTGCGAGGAACAGTGTTCGGAAAGCAGCGAATAACCGGTCGTATGCAGGCGCATTTCGGAGAGAAATTCAGCCAGCAGCATTTCGCTTTTCTGCTGTACGTCGGCCAGGGGCTTGCGCAGGGTTCGAACCAGCAGGCGCGCGTACGAGGCATCGCTGTTCAGCGCATTGGCCACCCGGGTTATATATGGATAAATGGTATGTTCTTTAACATCGAGCTGCCCGAATAGCTGCAGCTCCATTTTTTTGAAAGCCCGGCCCATTGGTGTGCAATATGCAAGCGTCTCCTCATTCTCTTTTATAAAACCAGTCAGCAGGGCGCTGATCTCGGGCAGGCGCCGGCGGAAATAGCCATGATATACTTTCACCAGGTACTTCACCAGGAAATCCATATCCCAACTGCTGTAATCGGGTGGAGGTGGGGGCATGCTGTTCCGGGTAACGTTTTCCAGCTCTTCGCGCAGCTCATCCACCGCCACCCCGTGCCGGTCGCACAGCAGCGCCAGCGATCCATCCGCGCAATAAGCCATCTCATGCCGGTGAAAAACAGCCGCCATCCGGTAGTCGCGGTGTACAAGCTCCTGTACCGTGTCGGTAGGCAGTACCGGCAATAATTTCTGATGCATACGTAAAAATTGCGAAAGCGGTTGAGCCGGATCCTGACCAAAATCAGGAAAAGCAATGAAGCTTGTCAGCAGCCACCCGCGCCGCCGCCGGTAGTTTCGCAATATGGCAGCCACCTTATATTCCGTTGCCTGCAGCCATTGCGGGGCCGACTGCGGAGACCAGCCGATCGTGGCAGGCGACCAGTCGTTCTGCTGCACCGGCTGTCAAACGGTGTACAGCCTGCTGCAGGAGCATGCGCTTTGCGGTTATTATGACCTCAACAAAACGCCTGGCCTGAAGCAGGACAACCCCGCACGG
>JAKPBL010000335.1 GCA_029778965.1 Bacteroidota bacterium | reverse complement strand
TTGTTTCGGCGGCCAGGCCATTGTTCGTTTTCCGGCCCTGTACAAACTGCAGGATGTCTTTTTTGGTTACCCGGCCTTCATTACCGGTACCCGGTATCTTTTCCAGGTCGCTCATGGAAACGCCTTCGCTGGCGGCAATGTTCAGCACCAGTGGCGAGTAAAAGCGGTTGCCGTTTTCAGGAAGAGTATGCGGTACCACCTCGCGGGCAACGACCGGTTCTGTTGCAGGGGGGGCGGCGGCAGCCGTTACCACGCCATTGGAAGGCGGCTGCACCGCAGGCGCCGTTTGGGCTTCGGGCGCTTCCGTACGGATACGCGCGATCACTGCGCCAATGGGCACTACGGCATTGACGGGGTACAGCTGCTCTTCTACGATACCCGCTGCGGTGCTCGGCACCTCGCTGTCAACTTTGTCGGTGGCAATTTCAAGCAGGGCTTCGTCCATCTGTACTGCCTCTCCCGGGTTTTTCAACCACTTCAGGATGGTAGCTTCCATGATACTTTCGCCCAGCTTCGGCATTACCAGGTCAACAATCGCCATACGCGCTCTGATTTAGTCTTATCTGCAAAAATACGCAATCGCCGGGTTTATGCCCGGCTGTTAGCTGTTGGTGAGAAACTTTGTTCGCTGATGCACTTGCGGAGAAAGTTAAGGGCGTTGAAAGCGGCCAGCTCTATGTTGCGGGCCCGGTCGAACCGCAGCTTCAGCCGGATGGTGCTGATGCCGGCCCGGCTGCCTGCGGCGATCCAGACGGTACCGACCGGTTTTTCGGGCGTGCCGCCATCGGGGCCCATAATGCCGCTGGTGGCCAGCGCATAGTCGGTGTGCAGGTGGTCGAGCACGCCCTGCGCCATTTGCCGTACCGTCTCTTCGCTAACGGCTCCGTATAACCGCAGTGTTTCAGGCGATACCTGTAAAAGACCGGTTTTTACCTCGTTGGCATAGCTTACCACCGAGCCTTTATAGTACCGGCTCGATCCCGGCATGCTGGTGATAAGGTGGGCAATATAACCGCCCGTGCAGCTTTCGGCAGTACCCATACTGGCATTTTGTTCCAGTAGCAGGCGGGCAACGGCCTCCTGCATCGACTCGTCGCGCGTGGTTACCAGCACATCGGCGACCTGCTGTTGCAGGGCGGCAAACTGCTGGTCCATTTCGGCAGCCAGCGCGGCCTCGTCGAACCCCGAAGCGCTCAGGCGCAGGCGCACCATGCCGTAGTGCGGCAGGTAGGCGAGTTTGATATGCGCCGGAAGGGCGGTTTCGAACAGTTGTATGCGGTCGGCCAGATCCGATTCACCTATGCCGGCGGTCAGCAGCGTGCGGTGGGCAATGGCAGGGAGCATATATCTTTCCCGCAGCCGGGGAATCACTGTTGTACGCATCAGGGCTTTCATTTCAAACGGAACGCCGGGCATGCTGACCAGGATGCGGCCGTTTTTCTCGAACCACATACCGGGGGCGGTACCCTCGGCATTGTGAAGCACCGTGCAGGTATCGGGTACCAGGGCCTGGGTTTCATTGCGCGCGCTCATCGGTCGCCGGTATACGTTATCGAACAGGTATTTTACATGTGTGAGCACGCCTTCATCGAGCACCAGCCGGCCACCGAAATATTCGCAAAGCAGCGGTTTGGTGATGTCATCGGCCGTAGGGCCCAGTCCGCCGGTAACCAGTACGATATCGGCTGCCGCCATCTCTTCATCGACCGCTTTCAGAATACTTTCGCGATCGTCGCCCACTGCTACCCGCCGCGATACCGCGATGCCTGCCTGGTTGAGTGCCTGCGCCATCCAGGCGCTGTTGGTGTCTGTTACCTGTCCGATTAAAAGCTCGTCGCCGATGGTGATGATGCTAACGTGGATGAATTTCATGAATGGATAAAGGTATGTACTTTGGCAGGTATGAACAGCAGGCTTGCAAAGCGGTATTTCCGGGCGACGGCTCGCCCCGGTACAGATAATTTCAGCAGGGCGATCCATTGTCTCGGGCTTATGGGAATTTTATTGCTGGCAGCGGCCTTTGCATCGGCGCAAGGTGCCACCGAGGCGCAGCGGAAAGCGCTCAGGCAGTTTGCCGAAGACCCCGCCCTGAAATACGCCGGCTGGGGGTTCGTGGTGCAGGAAGCGGGAACAGGGAAACTGCTGGTGGAAGCACAGGGAAACCTGGGATTGCCGGCTGCCAGCACACAGAAGATATTCACCAGCATTGCCGGGTATGATATCCTGGGGAAAACATACCGCTATGAAACCCGTATCAGCGCTGCGGGTGAAATTACCGGTGACCTGCTCAACGGTTCGCTTGAAATAAGCGGCAGCGGCGACCCCTCGCTGGGCAGTTTTCGTTTTTCGGCCACCCGGCCGGAGCTGCTGCTGCGCCAAATAACCGAAGCGCTTGCCGGGGCAGGCATTAAGGGTATCGGCCGACAGGTAAAGGTGGCGCCCGGCCGTTGGGACGATGCCATACCCGACGGGTGGATCTGGCAGGACATCGGCAATTACTATGGCGCCGGCGCTTACCTGTTCAACTGGCGGGAAAACCAGTTTGATCTCCGGCTCCGTTCAGGTGCGCAAACAGGTTCGGCGGTTGCGATCAGCGAAACCGATCCGCCGCTGGCAGGGGTTCAACTGGTATCAGCGGTTAGCGCCGCGCCGGCAGGTTCGGGCGACAATGCCTTTATCTACCTGCCGCCCGGCGCTGTCACGGGTGTTGTCAGGGGCACCATTCCCGTAAACGAAAAGGCATTTACTATTTCGGGCGCTCTGCCGGATCCCGCCAAACAATTTGCGGAAGAATTGTTGTCGCTGCTGCCGCAGAAGCCGGCCGGCAATGATGATACGCCGGCTTTGCAACCAGCAAAGCGAAGCCTGTTGTGGCGGCACCAGAGTCCGGTGTACGACACCCTCAATTACTGGTTTTTGCGCAAGAGCATCAACCTGTACGGCGAAGCTTTTCTGAAAACCATCGGCGAAAAGAAACGGCAGGAAGGCTCCACCACCGCCGGCGTAGCCGCGTTAAAGGAATATTGGCAGGAGCGGGGCATCGACAGCAATGCGCTGCAGATCATCGACGGCAGCGGACTGTCGCCGCAAAACCGCGTTACCGCCCTTACGCTGGCCGGGGCGCTTCAGTATGCCTGGAAGCAGCCGTGGTTCAGCTCGTTTTACCAGGCACTGCCCGTTTACAATGCGATGAAACTGAAAAGCGGATCCATTACCGGCGCCCGCGCCTTTGCGGGATACCACGAGGCCGCCAATGGCAAAAAATACGTGATCGCGATCGTGGTCAGCAATTACAGTTGCTCTCCCAAACAGGTAGTGCAAAAAATATTTACGCTGCTGAATCACTGGAAATAAGGCGCGATCTTCTCGTGCAGAAAGAGCGGGATGGTGGTTTTTTCGCGAGTGGCTGCGAGCAGAAAATACAATACCACGCGACCGGTGGTCAGCAGCTTGCCCGCTTCGTTATACACTTCGTGGTGGTACTCGATGCGGTGCCCTGTAGGGAGTTCACGTATTTCGGTTTTGATGGTCAACAGGTCGTCGTACTGCGCTGGCCGCAGGTATTTGATATGCAACTCCACCAAT
>JAKPBL010000320.1 GCA_029778965.1 Bacteroidota bacterium | reverse complement strand
AGCGGCAGCATATTGCCGAATAGCTGCAGCTCTTTTTCGGTGGTGATGTGCAGAATATGCAGGCGGCTATGGTGCTTTTTGGCGAGCTGTGCCGCGTAGAACGATGACTCGAAACAGGCTTCGGCCGATCGTATCAGCGGGTGATCGGCGGCAGTCAGCGGCCGCCCGGTTACCTCTAAGGCCGCTAGGTTGCGGTGGATGATCCGCTCGTCTTCGCAATGCGTGGCGATCAGGAGCTCCGAGCGGGAAAAAATATTTTCTAGCGACAATGGATTGTCGACCAGTAATCCCCCGGTGGAAGAGCCCATGAATATCTTGATACCCGCCACCCGGTCTTTTTTGTCGTTCGTGCGCAGTACTTCATCGAGGTTATCGTTGCTGGTGCCCATGAAGAAAGAATAATTGGCCAGCGAGGTGTTTGCGGCAATCCGGTATTTGTCTTCCAGCAGCGCTTGCGTGAACACCGGCGGTTTGGTGTTCGGCATCTCCATAAAGCTGGTAACACCGCCGGCTACCGCCGCCTTCGATTCAGTATAAATGGTGGCCTTGTGGGTTAGTCCCGGTTCACGAAAATGCACCTGGTCGTCGATCGCACCCGGCATCAGGTGCAACCCTTCTCCATTGATCTCTTCCACGGCGCCCCGCACGCTGATCTGCGGGTCTATCCTTTCAATAAGGCCATCGGCCAGTAATATATCGGTTGACCGGATGCGTCCTTCGTTCACCAACTGCACGTTCTTTATGAGGTATCTGCGCATAATTTGTTTACTTAGCCTAAAATTTAACCGAACCGATGCAAGTTATAAAAAGACTGCTTCATGTACTCTTGCTTGTTTGCCCCTCGCTGCTGTTTGCCCAGTCCACCCTTTTGCCGCAGGGTTATAAGCACCAGCAACTGATGGATCGCATCGAGATCCGTTTCCGCGACAGCGCGCTTTCGATGCAGCAGACCAAGCCGTTCGACCGGAAGGGATGGGTGGAGGCGCTGGAAGGGATTGACCCGGCGGCGCCCCTCAGCAAGGTGGATGCATTCAACATCGAGAGCGCACTGATGAATAACCAGGAATGGGTAACCGGTTCGAAAGAAGGTTTCGCCAGCAAACACCCGTTTCTCAAGACTTTTTACAAAACCAGGTCAGACCTGCTGATGGTCGACGTGAAGGACTTCTTTCTCAGCATTAACCCGATGTTCAATTTCCAGGTGGCGAAAGAATCGGGTACAGATGAAACCCTGTATATCAACAGCCGTGGTGCGCGTGGCCGCGGACTGATTGCCAAAAAGATCGGCTTCGACTTTTATCTCAGCGAAAACCAGGAAAAAGACCCCTGGTATGTGCGGCGTTTCCAGCAGCAGTTCAATGCAGTGCCCGGCGGAGGCTACTACAAAACGTTCAAGACCACGGGTTACGATTATTTCGATGCCCGCGGCTCGCTTTTTGTAAATGCCACCAAATACATCAATATCCAGTTCGGGTATGATAAGAATTTCATTGGCAACGGCTACCGGAGCCTGTTTTTGAGCGATTTTTCCAACAATTACCTGTTCCTGAAATTGAATACACGCATATGGAAGCTGAATTACCAGAACCTGTTCATGGAGCTGACGCCCTCCCAGAGCACCAGTTTTCGTACCGACCAGTTGCTCGATAAAAAGTATGCGGCCATGCACCACCTCAGCTACCAGCCCACCAGATGGTTGAACGTGGGCCTGTTCGAATCGGTGATCTTCGGCCGGCGCAACAGGTTCGATTTCACTTACCTTATACCGGTCATCTTTTTGCGTTCAATCGAGCAGCAGAACGGCAGCGCCGATAATGCCAATATCGGCTTCGATGCGAAAGCAAACGTGGCCAAACATTTCCAGTTCTACACGCAGGTGCTGTTCGACGAGTTCAAGTTGAGCGAAATGAAGAGCAGCCGGGGCTGGTGGGGAAACAAATATTCCTTCCAGCTCGGCGGCAAATACATCGACGCTTTTGGTATTCCGAACCTTGATTTGCAGGGTGAATTCAATACGATCAGGCCGTTCACTTATTCGCATGGCGACAGCCTGGTAGATTATTCGCATTACAACCAGCCATTGGCGCACCCGATGGGCGCCAACCTCAAGGAGGTGATTGGCATTGTACGCTACCAGCCGTTGCCGCGCCTGCAGGTGCAGGGCAAGCTGATCGCCTGGCAGCAGGGACTTGATTCAGCCGGTATCGATTTCGGCAGCAATATTTTACGGCCCTACACGGAACGGCCTTCCGACTACGGCTGGCAGACGCTGGAAGGAAGAAGAGCCACCGGCGTCAATGCATCGCTCTATGTTGGCTATGAGGTACTGGAAAACCTGTTCATAGACGGCATGCTCCAGATACGTAATTATAAGGCGGTGGGCGATGCCTCGCTGAACAGGAATACCACCATGTTCAGCCTGGGATTGCGTATGAATATGTACCGGCGCGAATTTGATTATTGAGTATGTGGCAGCGATCTACCATCCAGTTGTTGCGGTTCCCTTTTTCGTTTTTCCTGCTGCCCGTATATCTTTTTGCCCTGAGCCAGGCCTTGTACACCAACTGGACGGATGCCGTTCTGGTCTTTTTTATTTTACATGTGCTGGTGTACCCCGCCAGTAATGGATACAACGGGTATATGGATCGCGATACCGAAGCGGTAGGCGGCATCCGCCACCCGCTGCCGCCTACGCGCCAGTTGTTGCAGGTGGTCAATGGCATGGACATTGCTGCCATCGCGCTTTCCTTTTTGGTGACGCCCTGGTTTGCATTGGGGGTGACCATATACATCGCGGCTTCGCGCGCGTATAGCAGCCACGCTGTGCGGCTGAAACGTTTTGCCTGGCTGGGCTTTTTGCTGGTCATGACCTGCCAGGGCGCCCTGGTTTTTGCCATGGTATATCATGGTGTGCATGCCAGTCACCCGCTTCACGCATCCTCGACGGGCTGCATAGCCAGCAGCCTGTTGCTGGGCGGCGCTTATCCGCTGACCCAGGTCTATCAGCACCGGCAGGATGCCGCCGCGGGCATACACAGCATCAGCCGGCAACTGGGCGTAAAAGGAACTTTTATTTTCTCCGCCCTGGTG
>JAKPBL010000296.1 GCA_029778965.1 Bacteroidota bacterium | reverse complement strand
GAAATCAGCAAGAACGGTATATTCTCCTTTGTGGCGGCCTTCAGGTCGAATGAGCTCGACTATGAGACCTTCTATCCGCAACTGCCGCTGAATGAAGCCTATTCCATCGTTCGGAAAAACCTGTTGCAGGAAAACCAGCGTTATACCGGCGACAACCCCGAAAACATAAACAGGACAACAAGCGGCAGCGACAGCAGCAATACCCGCCCGAATATTGTGCTGGTTGCCATCGAAAGCTTCAGCGCCGATTTCCTCGCCGAATTCGGAAATAAGGATCAGTTGACGCCCTTCTACGATTCGCTCACGCGCGAAAGCATTTTTTTCAGCAACCTGTACGCCACCGGCACCCGAACCGTACGGGGTATGGAAGCCCTTGTTTTGTCCGTACCGCCCACACCCGGTAACAGCATCGTGCGGCGCCCCGATAACCAGTCTCTTTTTTCCATCGCCAGCATCCTGAAGTCAAAAGATTATCATCCTTATTTCATCTACGGCGGCGACGGTTATTTCGACAATATGAATAACTTTTTCGGCGGACAGGGATTCGATATCGTTGACCGCAATCGCGGCAATCCCCTGTCAGACAAAATTTCCACCCACCGGTATAAGATACCCACCGAAGAAGTGCATTTTGAAAATGCCTGGGGCATCTGCGATGAAGACCTTTACCGGCAGGCGATCAAATACGCCGACAAAAGCGACAGCGCAGGCACACCCTTCTTTCATTTCATCATGACCACTTCCAACCACAAACCTTACACCTTCCCCGAAGGGAAAATAGACATGCCGCAGGGAGAAAGAAACAGTGCGGTAAGATATACCGACTATGCCCTGCAGCAGTTCATTCAGCAGGCGAGAGGTAAAAAATGGTTCGACAATACCGTTTTCCTGATCGTGGCAGATCACTGCGCCAGCAGCGCCGGTAAGTGGGAGATCAATATCGACAAACACCATATCCCTGCTGTCATCTTCAACCTCAAAAGGCAACCGGAAAGAATCAGCCGGCTGGTTTCGCAGATCGACCTAGCGCCCACCCTGTTCGGTTATCTCGGATGGAGCTACAATACGGAACTCTACGGCAAGGATATAAACCAGACCAGGCCGGGCGACGAACGGGCTTTTATCGGCAACTACCGCACCCTGGGTGTACTGAAAGACTCACTGTTTACGCAGATAGACGACCGGAAAAGAGTAAAACAATTCGTGGTTTCGGCCGACGGGAAAAACATGGTTGAAAACAACAACCCCGATCAGCCTTCGGCAGCCGCCACTATTTCTTATTATCAAACCGCCAGCGACCGATTCAAAAACAAAAAGATGAAGGAAAAATAGCGGCGGACGCGAAACGGTTGAAGCATCTTAAAAAGAAAAAACATGTGGCTGGTTTATGCTTTTTTATCCGCGCTGTTTGCCGCTGTAACCGCCGTTCTGGCCAAAGTGGGAGTAGCCGGCATCAGTTCCAATCTCGCTACCGGCATCCGAACCATCGTCATACTACTGCTGACCTGGGCTATCGTGTTATGGAGGGGAGAAGCCAAAGACATAGGCCATATACCCAGGCACAGCGTTTTGTTCCTCGTGCTGTCGGGGCTGGCAACGGGGCTCTCGTGGCTTTGCTATTTTAAGGCCCTTCAAATCGGCAAGCTGTCGCAGGTAGCCCCGGTCGATAAACTAAGTGTTGCCCTGGCGCTGATTCTGGCCGCTGTATTCCTGCATGAAACCATGTCGGTTAAGGAAATCGTGGGCGGCCTGCTCATCATTGCCGGGGTGGTCGTTCTTGCTTCCTGATAACATGCGGACCGCAACCAGACTCCCGGTGATTTTGCGTACCTTGATATTCCTTACAAAAGCTAATTTCGTTATTGATCTCCCGGAAATCCTGATTGGAATATGAGCACCGATGCACAAAATGTTTTAGACTATCATGGCAGCAACGCCATCTTCCTGGTTTGGAAATTCAAAGAAGGCGTTGCGATCAATGACGCATTTGCCAATATTTGCGCACTTGTTATTAACCTCAATAATTCGGCGGCCATTCGCTTCCCTGACGGAGGCGCCAGTTGCGTAATGGGAATCGGTCACGATGCCTGGCTACGGCTACAGCTTCGTCGTCCATTACCCAGGGAGTTGGCGGTTTTTGAACCGGTTTCAGGCAAGAAACACCAGGCTGTTTCCACCCCGGGCGATCTGCATTTTCATATTCGTGGCAACGAAAAAAGCATCTGCTATGATATGACCAATGCACTCTCGGCGTTGTTACAGCCTGTTGCCGACTGCCTCGAAGAAGTGCATGGCTTCCGGTATTGGGACGGCCGCTCTATTCTGGGCTTTGTTGACGGTACGGAAAACCCGCAGGGGGAAAAACGCGCTTTCTTTGGCCTCATAGGCGATGAGGATCCCGCCTATAAAGGCGGCAGCTACCTGTTTGTACAGAAATACATCCACGACCTGAAGGCGTTCAATGCCTTGCCCCTGCACGACCAGGAGAACGTATTCGGCCGGTCCAAGCAGAATGATATTGAAATGTCTGACGATATCAAGCCATCCAATTCACACAGCGCGCTGGCGAATGTGGGCGACGACCTCAAGATCGTTCGCGACAACCTGCCGTTCGGGAATATGTCGACCAATGAAATGGGCACGTATTTCATCGCTTATGCGAGCACCTTCAGCACCGTGAAAAAGATGCTCGACAAAATGTTTATCGGGTCGCCCGAAGGCAATTATGACCGGCTGCTTGATTTCAGCACCCCCAAAACCGGCACGCTTTTTTTTGTGCCTACCCTGTCGTTCCTGGAAAACCCCGATGCTGGCGACACGCCGGCGGAGGTTACAGCCCAGGCGCCGGTTGAAACAACAGACAAATCTGCAGGCTCATTACATATTGGCAACCTCAAAAACGAAACAGATCATGAATAATTTATACCGCAAACTCGCCCCCGTTACCGACGCCGCCTGGGAGGAGATAGAAGAAGAAGCCCGCCGCACCCTGAAGCGTCACCTCGCCGCCCGCCGCGTGGTGGATGTAAAGGGTCCCAATGGCGTTGATTTTTCATCAGTCGGCACAGGCCATATACAATCGATAGAGCCGCCTGCTGAAGGCATTCAGGCAGCGCAACGCCTGCTGCAACCCGTGATTGAGCTTCGTGTGCCTTTCGAATTATCACGGCAGGCCATCGACGATGTGGAGCGCGGTTCTGCCGATTCAGACTGGTC
>JAKPBL010000272.1 GCA_029778965.1 Bacteroidota bacterium | reverse complement strand
CTGAAAATCGGAGGCGTTGAAAACGACCACTTTCAGCTCGTCGGCCGCAGCGGCCACTTCGGGCAGCGGAGATTTGAATTTTTTGGGAGAAAGACAGATCCAGTCCCAGTCGCCCGACAGGGGACTCGACCCCGAGGTTTCAATATTGGTTTCGAAACCGGCTTTTTTCAGTGCGGCGGTCAGCGCACCGAGGGGGTGCAGCAGCGGCTCGCCGCCGGTTATCACCGCCAGTCGTCCCGGCTGTTTCGCTGCTTCGGCAACAATATCACTTACCGGCTGCTGCGGGTGAGCCGCCGCATCCCAGCTTTCTTTCACGTCGCACCACACGCAACCCACATCGCAGCCGCCCAGGCGGATGAAATAGGCGGCCCGCCCCTGGTGGAAGCCCTCTCCCTGCAGGGTATAAAACGCTTCCATAACAGGAAGCCGGGTATTGGTATCGACAACAGGTGTAGGCATTATAATTTCTCGCGGCAGGCTTTATAGGTGTTCTTCATCAGCGCAGCAATGGTCATTGGCCCCACACCGCCCGGAACCGGGCTGATATAGCTGCATTTGGGCGCCACTTCCGAAAAAAGGACATCGCCTTTCAGCGCAAACCCCGACTTTTTACTGGCGTCTGGCACACGGGTAGTGCCCACGTCGATCACCACGGCGCCTTCTTTGACCATATCGGCTGTCAGGAATTCGGGCTTGCCCAGCGCCGCCACGATAATATCGGCCTGCAGGCAGATTTCTTTCAGGTTTACGGTTTGGGAATGGGTGATGGTAACGGTGCAGTTACCGGGATTACCCGGCTGGCTGAGCAGGATGCTCATGGGCCGGCCAACGATATTGCTGCGACCGATCACGACCGCGTGTTTGCCTTTGGTATCGATTTTATAATGGGCCAGCATCAGCATGATGCCGTGCGGGGTGGCAGCCACAAAAGAATCGAGCCCCTGCACCATTTTACCTACGTTTTCGGGGTGGAAACCATCAACGTCTTTCGACGGGTGGATGGCATTGATGAGCTTCTGTTCTTCAATATGCGCGGGAAGCGGCAACTGCACCAGGATGCCGTCAACCTCTTCATCGGCATTGAGCTCGTCGATCAGGTTGAGCAGCTTGTTTTCGGTGATGGTAGCTTCAAAGCGGTACAGCGTTGACTTAAAGCCGATCTCGTGACAGGCCTTCACTTTGGCATTGACATAGGTTTCACTGCCTCCGTCGTTTCCGATCAGCACGGCAGCCAGGTGCGGGGCTCTTTTGCCTTCTGCCACCTGCTGGGCTACTTTTATTTTGAGTTCGTCTTTGGTCGATTTGGAAACGAGAAGTCCGTCTAAAATTTTCATGGCGCAAAGGTAGGTACAAGAAGGGCTGTACGCCTATTTTTTCACTTGATTGTTGTTGACAGCGGCCGGGAGAAATGTGAACTATTTAACAGGTTTTGCTATTGCATGGCGGACTTCACAGCCTGGTCGGTCATTCACCCACCCATAATGGGTGTTTTAACGCTTGTCTGCCAATCTCTGCTGGCCGAGCTTGCGGGCATGAAGTTCTTTTTTTATTGCCTCGTTTGCATGGGGTGCGGATTGCCCGCGCCTGCGCAATCACCGGTGGTGTCGGGCCGGTTGAGCGGCCAGGTGCGGCAGCCCTGGCAGGCATGGACGGCGCCGGCCTCCCTGGCCCGTGCTTCGCAGCCAATGATTGGCCTGGCGGGTATGAATCCGTACCTGGCCGATAATACCCGGCAGCTTTTCCTTTTCACCTGTATGCCGTTTGACGGGCAGGGAGCTGCCCTAGGCATCGGCCGGCTGGCTTTTGAAGGATATGAAAATCGCCGGTTGCTGGCTGCGTATGGCCGCTCGCTCTCCGGCGGGCTGCAACTGGGCGGCGCGGTGGAATACCAGTCGGAGCGTTTTTTCGATGGTAACCGGCTTGGGCGCTGGAAGGCCGTGTTCAATACCAAATGGCAACCGGGAAAGCTGCTGCTGGGCCTGTATGGCCGTACGGAAAAAGAAATCAGCCCAGGCCCGCTGCGGGTATATATCGACGGAACGGCAGCGGCAGACCTTGACTCTTCCTTGTATATCGACTTCGCCGTCGGCTGGCAGCGGTTTTCAGGGTGGCGCTGCGCCGGCTCCTTTCAATATTGCTTCAGGGAAGCCTGGCTGCTGGCGACCGGCATCGGCGTTGTTCCATTTTTCCTGTCGTACGAAACCGGGTACCTCAAAGCAGGGTGGCTGTTCCTGGTAAGCGGAACACATGCACCGGGCATAGGCTGGTCGCCAGGTGTTAAAATCGGCTTCAGGTTCG
>JAKPBL010000247.1 GCA_029778965.1 Bacteroidota bacterium | reverse complement strand
CAGGACAATGACTGGGTCATTATTGCGCAGCCCTTGCCGGTATGGGTACAAGAGCAGGAACAGGCATTGAGCGACATGATCAAAGAAGAGCTCAATGCACAAACGGTCAATATTTATTAAAATTCTTAGTTAACTTCCGCAGCCAATACTGTTCTTCATGGCTGGCATACTTGACTTAGTGGGCAATACGCCCCTTGTTACCTTAAAAAGTGTTATTGTAAATCCCGGGGTTACCATTCTCGCCAAACTGGAAGGCAATAACCCCGGTGGCAGCGTAAAAGACCGCGCTGCATATGGGATGATCAAAGGCGCGATGGATCGCGGCGAGTTAAAACCCGGCATCAAGCTCATTGAAGCCACCAGCGGCAATACCGGCATTGCGCTCGCCATGATCGCCAGCTTATTTGGGGTAGAGATCGAATTGGTGATGCCCGAAGACGCTACCCGCGAGCGGGTACTGGGCATGGAAGCTTTTGGCGCAAAAGTAATACTGACGCCCGCTCATTTATCGATGGAAGGCGCCATCGATTATGCCGACGCGCAGGTTAAAAAAGGCGGCTATCTGATGCTGAACCAGTTTGCCAATCCGGATAACTATGAAATGCATTACCACACCACGGGGCCTGAAATCTGGCGCGACACGCAAGGAGCGGTTACCCATTTCGTATCGGCCATGGGTACTACCGGCACCGTAATGGGTGTTTCCAAATTCCTGAAAGAACAGAACCCCGGCATACAGGTCATCGGCTGCCAACCCACCGATGGCTCCAGAATTCCCGGCATCCGGAAATGGCCGGAAGCTTATCTGCCGAAAATATTCGACCGTAAGCGACTGGACCAGGTGTTTGAAGTAAGCGAGGAAGATGCGCGCCGCATGGCCGTGCGGCTGGCCCGGGAAGAGGCCATTTTCAGCGGCATGAGCAGTGGCGGAGCAGTGCACGCGGCGGTTGAATTATCGAAATCGCTGGCAGGCGGCGTTATTGTCTGCATCATCTGCGACCGGGGCGACAGGTACCTGTCTTCTGGTCTTTTCGGATGAAGCAATTCCTTATGTTGAAAAAACACAACACTGCAAACCCTGTTCCGGTGATTCGCTTCCCCGTGGCGAATGCGGCCTCTCCTATCGATGGTACCGGCTGTTTTTCGACACAACGCATTCCCGCCCGGAAAAAAATCGGCGAGCTGGCAGGCGAAATTATTTCTGTGCGTGAAGCCAGAAAAAGGGTCAGGCAACAAAAAAGAGTAGCAATGGTCGAGTTTGGCAACGGACTTGCATTAGACGCAAGCGTAGGCGCCAACGCCCTGCGATACATCAATCATTCGTGCCGACCGAACAGCTATATGCGTTGCTGCTACGGACGGGTGGAGTTTTACAGCCTGCGAGCCATCAGGGCGGGAGAAGAAATTACCTGCAATTATGGTGAAACGCATCACGATGGGCAACTTACCTGCAACTGCGGCGCAGCGGGCTGTAAAGGCAGCTTGTAAATATTAACAATATCCACAAGCTGTGTATAAGTAACTTAGTATTTGGCAGGCTGCTCAATTATATTTGGTTAGTCCTGTGACATTAAAACCTGAAGTGCATTGACAGAACAAATCATTAACCTGGAAACCGTTAACCCGATTGAATTTTTCGGCGTAAATAACGGCAAGCTCGACATCCTGAAGAAGAAATTTCCCCTCCTTAAAATACTTTCCCGTGGCACACAGATAAAACTGAGCGGCGCTCCTGAACAGGTAGATACAGCGAAAGACAAGATATCACTGATTGTTCAATACCTGGAACGCAATGGGCACATGAGCGAAAATTATTTCGAGCAGATACTGGGCGGCGACGATGTGGAAACGGTCGATCATTTCGTGGAGCGCAACCCGAACGACATCCTGGTATTTGGCCCGAATGGGAAAACGGTGCGGGCGCGCACGGCCAACCAGAAAAGAATGGTGGCCGGTGTGGACAAGAATGACATCCTGTTTGCTATCGGGCCGGCAGGTACGGGTAAAACCTACACCGCGGTGGCCCTTGCCGTGCGCGCGTTGAAAAACAAGGTGGTCAAAAAGATCATCCTTACCCGGCCCGCCGTGGAGGCGGGTGAAAGCCTCGGGTTTCTTCCCGGCGACCTGAAAGAAAAGATAGACCCTTACTTACGCCCATTATACGATGCGCTGGATGACATGATTCCAGCCGACAAGCTCGGTTACTACATGAGCAACCGTACCATTGAAATTGCGCCGCTTGCGTATATGCGCGGGCGAACGCTCGACAATGCCTTTATCATTCTTGATGAGGCCCAGAATGCCACCGACCTGCAGTTGAAAATGTTTCTTACCCGTATCGGCGCCAATGCCAAAGCCATTATTACGGGTGATATGACGCAGGTGGATCTGCCGAAAAACCAGAAGAGCGGGCTCGAAAAAGCCGTACGCATTCTGAAGAACGTCGACGGCATTTCCCATATCGTGCTCGATGAAGAAGACGTGGTTCGCCACCGCCTGGTAAAAGCCATCATCAAGGCCTATGACCGGGAAAAAGAGCGGGAGCAGCAAATGGGAACCTGAACAAGGTTTATGGTTTATGGTCTATGGTTTAAAGTTGCCGTTGCAGGCAGAAAACCTCATAACCTGCAACAACTATAAACCATAGACCATAAACCATAAACTTTTTCTACTTTCGTTCTATGAAGTTATTATCTGTTTTCGCGTTTTTGGTAATCCTGGTGGGTTGCAGCGATGAAGTTTCGTTCACGAAAGCAGAAGATGCGCAGGATGCAGGTCGCGAATTCATCCGGGCTTCGCTCGACGGGAATTTTCCCAAAGCCGAATTTTACCTGCACAAAGACACGGTCAGCCTGCTCGTGTACAACCGCTGGAAAGCCGGCTTTCAGAAAATGTGCGCCGAAGAAAACATCAACTACCGGCAAACTAATATCCTGCCCATAGAAAAAAAAAGCAACAACGACTCTGTGGTGAGCTACACCTACTCCAATTCATACAAGAAAGAGCCCACCACGCTCAAAATTGTACGGATTAACGGCGAGTGGCTCGTTGACCTTACCGAACTACATTAAACTATTCCGACCAATGCACACTGTCTCCCACCCCTGGCATGGCGTCGCTACCGGCGACCAGGCGCCCCGCACCGTCACCGCCGTGATCGAGATACCGCAAGGCTCAAGGGCCAAATACGAGATCGATAAAGAAAGCGGCCTTCTCAAACTCGACCGCGTCATCTATTCGTCGTTCTATTATCCCTGTAATTATGGGTTCATTCCACGTACCTACGGCGACGACAAGGATCCGCTCGACATCCTGGTGATCACCTCCATGCCCGTTCAAGCCATGTGCCTCATGGATGCGAAAGTGATCGGTGTGATGAGAATGATCGACAGCGGTGATGCCGACGACAAAATCATTGCCGTAGCCGCCAATGATCCCAGCGTGAATTATTACAACAACATCGAGCAGTTGCCGCGGCACTTCTTCGACGAACTGCGTCATTTCTTTGAAGAGTACAAACGCCTCGAAAACAAATCGGTGGTGGTGAATGAATTCCAGGATAAAGCAACCGCGCTGCAGATCATCGAGGAAGCCATCAAATCATACCAGCAGCTTTTCGCCGACAAGTAAATGGGCAGTCATCCTACCAGTAACGCCTGATCGAACACAGGTGGTGGGTTCGTTTTTGCTGGTCGCGGCTCAGAATGCCCTCGCTGTCGATATCATCGACCCGCACTTTTCCCGATGCATGGATGATTTCGCGGTGGTTCAGTAAAATGCCCACGTGCGTAATGCGGCCGTCGGGTTCGTCAAAAAAAGCCAGGTCGCCGCATACGGCGGCCGACAGCGCGGGCACCGGTACGCCCTGTTCCGCCTGCATCCAGGCATCACGGCGCAGGTGGCAGCCGGTTTGCCGATGTACCATTTGGGCAAAACCGCTGCAGTCGATTCCGCTAAAGCTGCGTCCGCCCCAGAGGTAAGGCGTATTCAGGTACTCCATCGCCTGCGTAACGAGCATAGCCTGACGGTTGTCGCGCTGCCAATCACCGGCGAACGCCTCCACCGGCGTATAAGAAAGCTTGTCGAATGAAATATGAAACGGACCTGCCTGCACCGGGGCTGCATATACGGGCGAACCCTTAAAGACCGGCATCGGTTGTCCGTTGACGATAGTAGTACCTGTCGCCCGGTTAAAATACCCCCGCAGGGCGGGCGGTTCCCCTTCCAGGGGCGCCACCTGTATTGCCTGGCACCATCCCTCGTATCCATCCGCCTGCGAACGCAGTTTTATCCACCCTTCCACCGAATCGTCGAGCTGCTCCAGCAACTCGCCCAGGAACAACTGGCTGGACAATTCGGCGCGGTGATCGGGCGCCGTGCGCAACTGGCAAAGACCCGTTACCGGCAGCAGTATTTTATGAATCATATATAACAGGCAAATTATGGAAAATACCCGCCTCATGCATCTTGAAATAAATACCTTCCCTGCGTGAATTCAGGTAAATACGCAAATTATTCGGACCAGGACTTGCTGGAGCGTTTTTACGCCGACGGCGATAAGGAATGGCTGGGCGCTTTGCTGGAGCGATACACCCTGCTGCTGCTGGGTGTTTGCATGAAATACCTGAAGCAGGAGGAAGCCGCCAGGGATGCCGTTCAGCAGATCTTCCTGAAAGCCATCACCGAACTGGAGAAGTACCGGGTGGAATACGTCAAGAGCTGGCTGTATATGATCGCCCGGAACTATTGCCTGATGCAGTTCCGCGATAAAAACCGTTTCCCCGCCGAGGTCAGTGACCGGCTGCAGGTAGAAGAAGACCGCGAAAACCAGTTGCTGGAAGCCAGGGAAAAAGAAACCATGCTCACCTTCATGCATGAAGAGTTGGCAAACCTGGGTGAGGAACAACGGCAATGTGTAACTTTATTTTACCTGGAAAAAAAGACCTACCAGGAGGTAGCGATGCAAACGGGGTATAACCTGGGGCAGGTAAAGAGTTTTATCCAGAATGGAAAACGAAACCTCCGGCTGATGCTCCGGCGCAAGCTGCAACAAAACGGGCAACAAACATGAACCGCGATTTACTCCATATACTATCCGATAACAACAAAGACATCGACAACCGGTTGCTGGTTGACTACCTCGATGGGAAACTGAACCGTGAGGAGCAGCACCTGGTGGAAGAATGGCTCACCGATAATCCTTTTGCCGCCGATGCCATAGAGGGGCTGCAGCAATACGGCAGCCGGGAGGAGTTGAATGCAACGGTGGGACAACTCAACAAGGAATTGCGTCAATACCTGCAAAACAGGAAAGCACGCCGGGAAAAACGACGCTGGAAAGACAATCCCCTGCTCTATATAACCGTAGCGGTGCTGCTGGTGCTGATCGTAATCGCGTATTATGTGGTGCGGATGGCCGTGCGTCAGTAATCATGCCGGTTCTCTTTTTGCAGCCAGTCGGCAAATAAGGCATTCGCGTCGCCAAACGGCAATTGCTCGAAACGTATCTTCCTGCTCAATGGCGCTTTCTCAATCTCTTCGTAAATAAAGGAATCGTCGAAACCGGCCGCCGCCGCATGCTGTTTACCCGCCGCGTAATAAACCACCGAAGGCCGCGCCCAGTAAATAGCGCCGAGGCACATGGGGCAAGGTTCGCAACTGGTATAAAGCTCACATCCGGTCAACTGGAAATCGTTGAGTGCGGCGCAGGCCTTTCTGATTGCCACTACCTCGGCATGTGCGGTCGGGTCTTTCGAAGCAATCACTTCATTGTGCGCCGCGGCAATCACTTTTCCGTCTTTCACGATTACACAACCGAAGGGACCGCCTTTACCCTCTTCCATTCCCTGCCGGGCAGTGTCAACAGCCAACTGCATGTATGTTTCCTGCGCAGCCGTCATTACTGGTATTGAATATACACCGGCATCGGTTTCAGCTTCATCAGCTCTTCGGGCGTCATCATCCGGCCGGGTGTTTCTTTGAGGTCGTTTTTATAGAAGAGCTTGAAGCCGGTAAATTCAACCGGTTCTTTCGCGATGAACTGGCGATAGGTGTTGATCTTACGTGCAGGCGCGCCCCATCCGTCCATATGCACCACCATCTGCACTTCGGGACGCAGCTTGATCGACGAAGCATTGGTGACCATGGCTTTGGTAAACCGGTGAATGATAAGCATCTTGGCCGGAAGATTATTTTTCTTTACCAGGTCGGCCAGGTAACCGGAGGCATAATTGATATCGGCCGCGTCGAATGTGCCGATACGGGTGCCTGGCTTGGCGCCGGTT
>JAKPBL010000241.1 GCA_029778965.1 Bacteroidota bacterium | reverse complement strand
TGGCGCGGTGAATGCCCTGGTAGTACGACTGGTAATAACTCCTGATGGAACCGTTCTCGTAAAAATTACCGGCGCCGATTTCACCGAAAGCCCAGGTAGGGCCCGTCTGGTAATCGACATCAAAGTTCACCACGTTGTGGTAGTTTCCCCATTCAAAGGGAAAGCTGAGCGTATTATACGCACCCGCCACCAGCTCGGCATAAGCGCCTTCTTTTACCAGGTCTTCACCCGACACAAAAGTGTAGGCCTGCTCTTCGAGCGTTTTTTTACACGATACCAGTCCGGTACAGGCGGTGAGTGCGGCGATGGTATATAGAAATATTTTTTTCATTGTCATCTGCATTTTAGTCTCCATTAAAACCCAACCTGTACGCCGAACGTAACGGTTCTGGCAGAAGGATAAGACGCCATGTCGACGCCGCGGCGCGCGGGGTCATTGCCGAAAGAGTTGACGTCTGGGTCATACCAGCGGTAGTTGGTGATGGTGAACAAATTGTTGGCAGCGATATTCAGGTTCAGGTAGCTGATCTGCCTGATGGGGCGGTCCCACCGGTAGCCGATGGTGATATTCCTCATCCGCAGGTAAGAGCCGTCTTCCACATAACGGTCGGAGGCCTTGAGGCTGCGGGTGTAGGTGATATCGGCGCGGGGAAATTGTGCATTCGCCTTGTTGTCGGGCGTCCAGCGATTGTCCCACACAAACTGCGGCATATTGACGGTGCCCGCCATATTGTACGACAGCAAATTGGTGTTGAGGATATCGTTGCCCTGCATGCCCTGGAAAAAGAAACTGAGCAGCCAGTTCTTGTAGGAAACAGTATTTGTGAGGCCGTAGAGAAAGTCGGGGTTGGTATTACCGATGATGGTTTTGTCGCGGTTATCGATCACCCCGTCGTTGTTATTGTCTTTGTATTTCACCTGGCCGATCATGCTTTTGATCTTCGCATCAGATTCATTGGTATATACGGGATCGGCACGTACTTCGGCCTCATTGTCGTAGTAACCGCTTTCCTGGAAGCCATACAGCGTACCGATCGCCAGCCCGTTGCGGCGAAGGAACATACTCTCCATGCCCCATACCACATCCGAGAACTGGTCGGCATCAAGACCACCGATCCTGTTTTTGTTGAAAGTGATGTTGGCATCGATCTTCCAGCTCAGGTTGCGC
Organism: Bacteroidota bacterium; assembly: GCA_029778965.1. GTDB lineage: Bacteria > Bacteroidota > Bacteroidia > Chitinophagales > Chitinophagaceae > Flavihumibacter. The sequence goes on along the minus strand of JAKPBL010000241.1, from coordinate 8,836 downwards.
TGGCGGATCACCTGGAAGCCGCCGCTTATTTCAAGCCCCTTGTTCTCGATGGTGCCATAATTGGTGGCGATGGTCGAGAATCCGGTGCTCAATGGTATATAAGCGTATTGCAGCAGGTCGGATGTTTTCTTCTGGTAATAGTCGATCACCAGGTTCACCCGGTTGTGCAGGAAGCTCGCATCGAGGCCGATATTGTATTGGGCCGTGGTTTCCCATTTCAGGTTGGGCGCCGCGGGGCCGCCCCAGCGGTCTTCGGCATATCCGCTGGCGAGGCTGCCGTTGTACGGATAATTCTGCGCCGTCATCCGTGAGCGGGTAGCATAGGCACTGACACCCTGGTTACCGGTTTCGCCATAGCCCACCCGCAGCTTCAGGTCGTCGAAGAAGTCCAGGCGCTTGATAAATTTCTCATCCGACAAACGCCAGGCGAAGGCGAACGAAAAGAAGTTGGCCCAGCGGCCGTCTTTCGACAACCGGCTTGATCCGTCGCGCCTGAAATTGGCCGTAAGAAGATAGCGCGAGAACAGCGAGTAATTCACGCGGCCAAGAAATGATACCAGCGAGCTTTTCCCTTTGCTCGATGAATTGGGCGCCTGCAGCAGGGCCGCGCCCATGTCGTGGTTCTCCAAAATATCGTTCGGGAAATTAGAGCCGCTCATGGTTTTACCGCCCCAGGTTACATTCTCCTGCGTAAAGCCCAGCACACCGTCGAGCTGGTGCGCATCGGAGAGCTTCTTGTTGAAGTTCAGGGTCGATTGCAGCAGTACGCTCTGGTAGTAGTTGTCAGACTGCATGCCATACCCGTTAACAGGTGCAATACCGCCGCTGATATAACGGTTGTAATACACATCGCGCTGGTTGTAGCTGTATCCGTAGCCCAGGTCTTGCTTGAAGCTCAGGTAATCGGTCAGCTTCAGCCGGGCGAAGGCCGTATTGTAAATGTTCATGGAACCCAGCACGTCTTTGGCAGAACGCACATAGAGATAGGGGTTCGACAAGCCGTTCGCAAAATCTTCCGATACACCCGAGGGCTGATCAGGGTCAAGTACCGAACGGGTGGGGTTGAAACTGATGGCATCGGGAACAATACCGAAGGTTTCGGAATTGGTGCGTGTAAGTCGATTGTCTGATTTGGAAGCGGTGAGATAGTTGCCGAAGCTGAACCAGTCGGTCGCATGCCTTTCCATATTGGAACGGATGCTGTACCGTTTGAAATAGGAATTGCGGATGATGCCCTGCTGGTCGAGGTTACCCAGCGATACCAGGTAGGTACCCTTGGCGTCGCCGCCTGATAAGGTCAGGTTATAATCCTGCGACACCGCGGTATGGAATATCTGGTCCTGCCAGTTGGTGCCGCCGTTCATATAGCCTTTGCGGTAGTCGTCGGGACTCGGCATATAGGTGCTGTCGATGTTCTTCGGCTGTCCCGTTATGGGGTCGGTAATAGTGGTAAAGCCCCAACGGCCGGGAACAGGGAAGGGCAGATCTGTTTCGGGAACAAATTCACCGCCGTCGTACTGGTATTTATAGCGCACCTGCTCGTTCCGGTATTCGGCATAACTGGCTGCATCGAGCACTTTCAGCAGGTTGGCCGCTTTGGAGATGGTGGTATTGGCGCTGAAATCCACTTTGGTCTTACCCTGGCTGCCCGACTTGGTAGTGATCAGCACTACCCCGTTGGCGCCGCGCGAACCGTAGATGGCGGTAGCGGAAGCATCTTTCAGCACTTCGATCGACTGCACATCTTTCGGGTTGATGATATTAAGCGGGTTATTGCTTTGCCGCGTGGCGAAGTCGACGCCCGGCGCTTCACCGGTGTTGAAGGGCACACCGTCGATCACATACAGCGGCTGTGTGCTGGTGGTAAACGAGTTGGCGCCCCTGATCTGGATGCTGATACCGGCACCCGGCGCACCATCCGACTGGTTCACCAGTACGCCCGCCATCTTGCCCTGGAGGGCCTGGTTGATGCTGGCGGGGTTCGTTCGCATCAGCTCTTCGCCCTTGATAGAGCCTACGGCCCCGGTGAGGTCGCGTTTTTTTGTTCTGCCGTACCCGATGGCCACCACTTCGTCGAGCTCCTTAACCGCCGAGCCGAGGCGAATGGTTACCGAGCGACGGCCGTTGACAGCGTGCTCGCGGGCCTCATAGCCTACGGCAGTCACCAGCAATACAGCCGTTTTCAGGTCGCCGACATGAATCGAAAAATTACCGGCAGAATCACTGGCCGTTTGGGTGGCGGTACCTTTTACCTGTACGGTAGCGAACGGAACCGGCGTTCCCGTTTCGCTGCTTACCGTTCCGGTGACAAGTCCGCCCGCTTGACCCATGGTCGCCATGCTACAGCAGCATAGCAGGGCGAACGCCAGCAGGGTTGCATACAGCTCCCTGCTGTTGAGCAGTTTGGTTGTGCGTTTCATAGTCTCAAATAATAGTTGTTTTGGTCTGTTGCTTATGATGGTGTGGAATAGAAACCGTTTTTTGCCGTTGCTTCCAGGGTTTTCCAACCGTTCAGCAGCGCACGAGGCACGTGGAAGCAGCACTTCCATTTTCCGCCTTTCAACGGCAGCAGCACTTCACCGCGCCGGTTCAGGTAGGCATACCATTCGCCATACTCTTCATCACGGAAATGCGACCAGGTGTATTCGTGCAGCCGCACCAGCCAGTCGAAGCAGCGCTGGTCGCCTGTAAGCTGGTAACCTTTGGCCATCGCCACCAGGGCTTCGAGGTGCACCCACCAGAGCTTCTGGTCCCATTCCAGTTGCTGAACGGGTAGCCCCTTCCTGTCGAGAAAATAAAAGATGCCGCCGTAGGTGCTGTCCCAGCCGTATTCCAGCTCACGGATGGCAATATCCACGGCTTTACGAATCAGGGCAGGGTCGTTGAGCCGCACGCCCAGGTCCATTATGAACCACATGGCTTCCACGGCATGCCCCGGGTTGAGCAGGCGGCCGTCGAAGCTGTCTGCCAGCGAGCCGTCTACGTGGAGGTTCTCTACCACCAGTCCCAGCTCCTGCTTGTAGAATACATCCATCACTTCGTGGATCACTTCGGGAATAAAGGCGTCTACTTTTTCTTTACCGAGAATATGCTCCAGTTCCAGGGCCAGGTTGCAAAGGATCATGGGCAGGGCGAAACCCTTGGTATTGTTACTGCCTGGCACCTGTTTATTATAGATGCCTTTGGGGTTGTGGCGGCGGCGCAGGATATTATTAAAGGTAGTTTCGGCCACTTCGGCATATCCTTTTCCCGGCGACACCTTATCGAGCGCGCCCAGCCCCATGGCGGCAAAGCAGTCGCTGAAGATATTATAGGGCTGTATGAGCGGGCGGCCTTCCCGGCTGAGGGAAAAATACCAGTCGCCCTGTTCATCGCGGCCGTGCTGCAGAATAAAAGCGGCGCCCTGTTCGGCCATATCCAGCCATTCGGCCCTGGGCGACACGGCCTCGTACATGGTCGCGAAGGTCCACACCTCCCGGGCCTGGAGCCACATGAATTTTTCAGTATCGAATACGCTGCCGTCGCGGTTCAGGCAATTGAAATACCCCCCGTGATCGTTGTCGCGGCTATGGCGCAGCCAGAACGGCAGCACGTTTTCCAGCAGTTCTTTGCGGTATAATTCGGCCAAAAGGGCTGGTGTATAAGCAGTTGTATTGGTCGAGGTCAATCCCATCAATCAAAATTTATTTAATAGGATGAATTTAGTAAAATATTTTATTTAATAAATTAAATTTGTAAATTATTTTATTATTAATGGCGAATAACTAAAAAATATCTTTTAAATCAAGTCCCTTATCTTAGCCTTTAGCCGGTAAGCAAGTCACCGCGTGGCCTTATTCAGTGATATGCCCGATCAATCGATGTCTCTCAAGCAACTATTTTCCGGCGACGAGCAAAGCGGCGTCGCCTATAAAAACCAGCACCGGAAACGGCGCATTATCAACCTGCTCGACCAGGAAGGGGAATGCACCATTCCCGAGATCGCCCAAAGCCTCAACCTCAGCGTACCGACGGCTACCAGCATCGTCACCGAACTGCTGGAAGAAGGGCTGATCCAGGATTGCGGCAAGATCGATTCCATTGCCGGCAGGCCCGCCAACCTCTACGGCCTGGCCAGCAACGCCTGCTTTTTTATCGGAGTCGACGTGCGCGACGATCACCTCAACATCGGCCTGATCAATTTCAAGAAAGACCTGGTATTTGCCGACCTCCATCTCCCCTATCACTTGGAAAATTCAGTGGCCAGTCTCGACCGCCTGATCGACGCCCTGCAACAATTCATCGCCCAGCCACCGGTGGCGAACAAGAACATATTATCGATCTGCATCAACCTTACCGGTCGCATTCACTCCAGCAACGGTTACAGCTACAGCTTTTTCCATTTCAGCGAAGAGCCGCTGGCGGCGGTAATTGAAAGGCGGATCGGGATCAGGACCTTCCTGGAAAATGACTCCCGCGCCATGGCCTACGGCGAATTCCACAAAGGCGTGGTGAAGAACGAAAAGAACGTGCTGTTCATCAATATGGATTACGGCATCGGCCTCGGCATACTGGTCGACGGCAAAGTGTATTACGGCAAATCGGGCTTCAGCGGCGAACTGGGGCATATACCCCTGTTTAATAACGAGATCATTTGCCATTGCGGCAAAAAGGGCTGCCTGGAAACCGAAGCCTCGGGCCGCACCCTGCTGCAGCGCTTCCGCGAGCGGATCGCCGAAGGGTCGGTATCGAGCATTACCCGGAACAACAGCGACCCCGATACGCTCACGCTCGAAAATATCATCGAAGCCGCCCGGCAGGAAGACGTGCTGACCATCGAGCTTATTTCCGAGATCGGCGACAAGCTGGGGCGCGGCATCGCCATCCTGATCAACCTGCTGAACCCCGAACTGGTGGTATTGGGCGGACCACTGATCGCCACGGGCGATTATCTTTTCCTGCCCACCAAATTCGCCCTTAATAAATATTCACTGAGCCTGGTCAACAACGACTCCCGTTTATGCATATCCCAGCTCGGTGAAAAAGCCGGTATTATCGGATCGGGACTGATCGCCCGTAACCGGATGATATCCCCCGCCTGAGCAAGCGAACCTTATTTCGTACCTTGTAGCAGAAATCAAACTCATACAGCCATGAAAGCAGTACGGTTATTCGGACAGAAAGATGTTCGTGTGGTAGACAACGCCGAGATTCCCACTCCTAAAGGCGACGAGGTTTTACTGAAGATAGGTGGCGCCGGTGTTTGCCATTCCGATCTTCATATCATAGACGACGGCTTATTACCCGTTTCGGGTTTTACCCTTGGTCATGAAAATGCGGGCTGGATCGAAGCGATGGGCCCCGCTGTAAAAGGATATAAAAAAGGAGATGCCGTACTGGTGTACGGCCCCTGGGGCTGCGGCCATTGCAAGCCCTGCCAGGAATCCAAAGAAAACTATTGCGATCACCAGTCGGAGACCTATTTCGGCGGCGGACTGGGGTTTAACGGCGGCATGGCCGATTATATGCTGGTGCCTTCATCGCGCCTGCTGGTACCCATCCACGACCTCGACCCCGTGATCGCCGCACCGCTGACAGACGCCGCACTGACGCCCTATTCGGCCATCAAGCGGTCGCTACACAAGCTGATGCCCGATGAATACGTAGTGGTGATTGGCGTCGGCGGACTGGGTCATGTTGCGCTACAGCTATTAAGGGCCACCACCGGCGCGGCCATCATTGCCTGCGACGTTACGGCCGATAAGCTGGCCTTCGCCAAAGAGCTGGGCGCCGGCTATACCATCAATTCCAAAGACCCCGACGCGGCCGAGCAGATACAGAAGATCACCGGCATCAAAAAAGCCAAAGTGGTGATCGACTTCGTGGGCATTAATTCCACCATTGCATTGGGCACCAAAGTCGTCAGCCTCGACGGCGATCTTACGCTCGTTGGGTTGGGCGGCGGTCGCTACGACTATACCATGATGGGCCTGCCCTTCGGCGTATCGATCAGCAACCCCTACTGGGGCTCACGCACCGAGCTGATGGAAGTGGTCGGCCTGGCCCTCCAGAAAAAGATCCACATCGAGATCGAAAAATACCCGCTCACCGAAGCCAATTTGGTATACGACAGGTTAAGGCAGGGTAAGATCAAGGGCAGGGCGGTACTGGTGCCGTAGGTGGCAAAGTCAAAAGTCAAAAAGGGGGTCGCTGATAATAATGAATCTTTCACCCGACGGGTAGCACCCGACGGGTAGCACCCGACGGGTGAAAGATTGCCGGGGCGCCTATTCCCATTAACGACCCTTTCTTGATTTTTGACTTTTGGCTCTGACTCTCACTCACTCCGATCTCAAACTATCTGCCGGATTGGCAAGCGCTGCTTTTACTGCCTGAAAACTCACTGTGAATAACGCAATAACAATAACCAATAATGCAACAGCAGCAAACAGCCACCAGTCTAAGGAAATACGATATGAGTAATCTTGCAACCAATGTTGCATATAATACCATGAAAGGGGTGTGGCGATAAAAAAAGCAACGGCCACAAGCAACACAAATTCTTTTGAAAACAAATAAATAATGTTCCAGCCGGTGGCACCCAGCACCTTGCGAATACCTACTTCCTTTATTCGCTGTACCGCCATAAAAGACGCTAAGCCATACAACCCCAAACAGCTCAAGAAGATAGCAATGGATGCCGAAATTTTATAGAGTTGCGAAAGCTGGCTCTCCTGCTTATAAAAACCCGCTATCTTATCGTCCAGAAACTGATATTCGTACACATAATCCGGAAAAGTCTGCTCCCATATCTTTTTTATAGCTTGCATCGTAGCGCTAATATCGGCAGTTGAAATTTTGATGGAAGCCTGCCGATACATGGTAGCATTTGTGGTAACCAGCAATGGAGAAATACCGTGACGCAACGACCTGTCATTAAAATCCTTCAATACACCAACCACAGGGCATTTAATTGCCCCACCCATTATACTTATCTCTTTGTTGAGTATATCGGCCGGGTTTTTTAGTCCCAGTTTTTTTACAAACGATTCATTTACCAAAAATTCAGTTGTAGGCCCCGACGGCTTCAAATTCCTACCCGCAATCAGTTGTAATTTATAAACAGGTACATAAGCATCATCTACAAACCTGCTGATCGTCTGAAAACCCGCGTCTTGCATGGAATGATCGAATTTGAACGTGGTAAACAGGTTGTTATCATCTTCCATAGGGGAACCGGAATTGAAGCTCACGGCCGTCACACCATGGGCCAATAATTGCTGACTTAAGTAATCCTCCAGATCGAAATCTTTTTTGTCGGGCCGAAAAGGGACATTTACAACGGCGTCTTTATCAAAGCCCGGCGGCCGACTCATAAAATAGTTCGTTTGCTTAACAATAATAAATGTGCCTATGATAAGCGCCTGTGCGACAACAAACTGAAACACCACCAATGCCCTTCTCAAAGAAATCCCTTTGTGAGCATTTACGGTGAACTTACTTTTTAAAGCATCAACCGGGTTAAACCCCGACAAAACAATAGAAGGGTAAAAGCCGGCAAGGGCCGTCACCAAAACCATAATAGCTATAAGAAACAAAACAAGTACCCGATTGTTAAAAACATCAAAAGACAGCGAAAATTCCAGCCATTGATTTATCCAGGGGAGCGCAATAGCGGCCATAATACTTGCCAGTACGGCAGCTCCTGCCACAATCAGAAATGTCTCGCAAATAAACTGGGTGAGCAACTGCGACCTGGTACCTCCCAAAACTTTCCGCAAGCCGACCTCCTTTGAACGCGCAACGGCCTGCGCGGTAAAAAGATTGATAAAATTCACACAGGCTATCAACACAATGAATGCCGCAATCAACCATAACGCGTTTATCAGTTGCCGGCTGACAGTTTTGTTACTGAAGTTCCCCACCGCTTTATCATAGTGTACTGCACTTAATGACTGTAAAACATGGCTATTCCTATTACCTGCCGGTAATACCTTTCTTGAGTATGCTTTAAGCTGCTGATTAAACTTTTCAACAGGCATATTTGGTGGAAGCAGCACGTAGCTCCCGAAATCAGGGGCTGTTCCATTCCAATCCGGCTGCTGAAATCCATACATTTTATCGCCTGTAAAATCTGTTCCATAAGAGACCACCAATTTCAATTGAAAGTCGGTATTCGCCGGTATGGCAGCCAATATACCCGAAACTTTTAATGCCACCGGCGGATACTGAAACAACCCGGCACCGATGCCATAATAGCCTGTAATTTTAACTGTTCGCCCTATAGCAGCCCTCCAGTCGCCAAAATATCTCCCGGCTGTTTCTTTTGTAAGCAATACATTGCCGGGTTCTTTCAGCGATTCATAAGAGCCGGCCAACAATGGAAAATCAAATATTTCGAAAAAAGCCGGATCAGTATAAAACACGCCGTCTTTTTCTTTAAACTTCTTTACCGGCGTTCCGTCGATATCCAGCACCTGCAATTCATCATTATGACTTGCATACACCGGGGTTACCTGCTCCAACTGCGGAAAAGCCAGTTTTAACCCCCCAGGCATTGGAAACGGAATACTTCTGTCATAAAATATACTCCCATCGTCCGCATTATATCGCTCGGTTAACACCCGATAAATGCGATCTTTTTTGAAATGAAAGTTATCGAAGCTGGTTTGAAATTGTATAACGACAAAAATCAACATACACACCGCTATACCCACAGCCAATCCACTGATATTAATTATCGTATAACCCCTGTTGCGGCGTAAACTTCTAATAGCGGTTTTTAAATAATTTCTAAACATAGAAAACAGCTTACAAATTTCAAATAAGGAAAAATACCCGAAAAGAAAGCGCATAG
>JAKPBL010000230.1 GCA_029778965.1 Bacteroidota bacterium | reverse complement strand
AAAACAATTCATAACTCCTGGGTTTGGGGCCGTCGAGATAAACCTGTTCTTTCGGCGGGATAATGGGTCCTGGTGCAACCATTTCAATACATTTGATAAAGGGAACCAATTTAAAGAATAACATGCGAATAATCTCCTACAACCTCAACGGTATCCGCGCCGCGATCAACAAAGGATTTGTTGACTGGCTGAAAACCGATCCGGCCGACGTGATATGCATCCAGGAAACCAAGGCACACAAAGACAATGTCAACTTTGCCGCCATCGAGGCGCTGGGTTATCACACCTTCTGGTATTCAGCCGAGAAAAAAGGGTACAGCGGCGTTGCCATTTTCACGAAAATACTGCCCGATAAGGTGGAGATGGGCAATGGTTTTATGCAAAGTGATTCGGAGGGAAGGGTGATACGGGCCGATTTCGGCGACATCAGCCTGATCAACGCCTATTTCCCGTCGGGTACTTCTGGCGATGAGCGGCAAACCTACAAATACCAGTGGCTCGACGAATTTTTCGGTTATACGGAACAGTTACAAAAAACGCGACCGAAACTGATCGTATGCGGCGACTGGAACATTGCGCACAAAGAGATCGATATACACGACCCCAAAGGGAATAAGAACTCATCGGGCTTTTTGCCCGATGAGCGGGCCTGGATGGACAAGTTCCTGGCGGCAGGCTGGATCGACACTTTCCGGAAATTCCACCCTGAGCCACATCGTTATAGTTGGTGGAGCCAGCGTTTCCCGACCGTGCGGCTGAACAACAAGGGCTGGCGGATCGATTATATCAACGTAACGAAAAACCTGGAGAAGCAACTGACAGACGCCGAGATCTATCCCGATGTGAAGCACAGCGACCATTGCCCCGTGTACCTGGAGATCAAGACAAAAAAATAAGCGATGGTTGTGTATAATATCACCGTCAAGGTGGAATCGGCGGTAGCGGCGGCGTTCATCGCCTGGATGCAGGAGGAATATATGCCCCTGGTCATATCCACCGGTAACTTTGAGAGCGGCCGGCTGCTGCGACTACTGGAAACCGACGACAGCGACGGCCCTACCTATGCCGTGCAATTCACGGCGCCATCGGCCGCTTCGTACCGGGAATACAGGAACCGTCATGCAGAAAATCACCAGCAAATTATAGGGCAAAAATGGGCGGGGCGGTACGTGTCTTTCAGTTCGGTGATGGAGCTGGTACGGTAAATTCGATGAAAATGACCGTTGAAATCCGCTTAAAATGCGCGCCTGGCGTAGGTTTTATTAAAAAGGCGGCTATATTTGTCACTCCTAATTTTTTAAAAATATCACGCTATGAACAAAGCTGAATTGATTGCCAAACTGTCTGATGACGCCGGTATTACCAAAACCCAGGCCAATGAAGCGCTGGATTCTTTTATCGAAGCAGTAACGAAGACCCTGAAAGGGGGTGGCAAAGTGACCCTGGTTGGCTTTGGCACATTTTCCGTATCGAAAAGGGCTGCCCGCAATGGCCGTAACCCGCAGACCGGCGCTGTGATCAAGATCAAAGCAAAAAAAGTAGCCCGGTTCAAGGCGGGAAAGGAATTGTCGTCGAAACTCTAAATATGGCTTGAGGTTTGAAGTTTGAGGCGCTACCTGGTGTGTAGCAGCCTCTCAAACTTCAAACCTCAAACCTCAAACTTTTCATTACTTTTGCCCCCCACAAATACAAACATTCAATCATGGGTAGAGGAGATAAGAAGACCAAGAAAGGAAAGATATTCAAAGGATCTTTCGGCAAGAGCCGTCCGGCACGGCCTGCGGCAGCCAAAAAGGTGAAAGCGGCTAAAGCAAGCTGATATCCGGCATTGCCCGCTGAACGGTCAATATGAGATGGAACTTGCCGATGGCAAGTTTTTTTATGCCCTGTATGGAACCGCTTTCACGGCGCGAGCCGTTCGATCTTCCAGCTTCCTTTTTCCCTAAGCGTATACTGCAGGCGGTCGTGCAGGCGGCTGGACCGGCCCTGCCAGAACTCGACGACTGCGGGCTTTACCCGGAAGCCGCCCCAGTGAGCAGGCCGCGGAATGGTCCCGGAACCGAATTCGGCGGTAAATGATTTCACCCTTTCTTCCAATACACTGCGGCCGGCGATCACGCTGCTTTGGGGCGAGGCCCAGGCCCCGATACGGCTGCCTGCGGGACGGCTGTTGAAATAATCGTCGCTTTCTTCGGCCGGTACTTTTTCGATGCCTCCCGTGATGCGTACCTGGCGCTCCAGCTCCTTCCAGAAAAAGACCAGGCAGGCGCGGGGGTTCTCCATCAGTTGCCGTCCTTTTGCGCTGTTGTAGTTGGTGAAGAAAACAAAGCCGTTCTCATCGTACTCTTTCAGCAGCACGATGCGGGCCGACGGCCACCCATCAGCCGAGGCGGTGGCCAGGGTCATGGCGTTCACCTCGTCGATATTACTGTCGATCGCCTCGCGCCACCAGCGTCCGAATTGCTGGAATGGGTCAACAGCGGCATCTTTCTCGTCAAATGTCTTTTGGATATACTCCTTTCTGATAGCGGCTATATCGGCTGCCATGGCTGTTCTTTTCGCAAAGGTAACGGCTTTCAGCGCTGCTTACTTTTGTTCGCCTGTGCCCAGTTGGCTCGCTTTCGACAACAGTTGCTCAATTTCGGAGAGGCGGCGCATCTGGCTGTGCAGCTTGTTATGATGCTCGGCTACTTCCTGCAGGTCGTGGTTGAGTTCTTCGAGGTAGGTAACTTTTTTCTGTAGCTGCGACCGCTGGAAACTGGTTTCGCGGTTCCTGTCTTCCAGCTCGGCCAACTGGCGAACCGTACGCTGGTTTTCATCCATGAGCGAAAGATATTTCAGCTTGAACTCGTCCAGCTCTTTGGTCACTTTAAAATAA
>JAKPBL010000227.1 GCA_029778965.1 Bacteroidota bacterium | reverse complement strand
TCATCGGTTTTACGGGTGATCACAGGGTTCTTTTCCGTTACCATCGTTTTCGCGTTCTCAAACACGTAACCGATCATGCCGCGCGCATCCATTTTGCCGAAGGCCTTGCGGAATTCCGCCAGCCGGCTTTTGGCCACCAGTTGCATCAGCACCGTGTTATCACCTTCGAATGTGGTGTATATCTCGGTATCGTTTTTCAGGGCGTCGATCCTGTTTTCAGACAGATAGCCCTTGCCGCCGGTGGCTTCGCGGCATTCCTGCAGCGTATCGCGCGTAAACCAGGTGGTATAGGCTTTTAGTCCCGCGGCCAGCGCCTCGATCTCCTGCATATCGGCCTCGGAACGGCGCAGGAACCGCTGCGTCAGGTATTGCAGGGCGGTATGCAGCGCATAAGTGGTAGCCAGCTTCGGCATCAGCCGGCGCTGGTGCATGCGGTAGTTGAGTATGGGCACTTCTGCGCCGCCCTCGGGACCAAACTGCCGGCGCTTGTCGCTGTACCGGATGGCGATCGACAAGCCCGACTTCGCCGCCGATAACGCGGAACGGGGAATGCCGATGCGCCCGCCCACCAGGGTGCCGAGCATGGTGAAGAACCGGCGGTTGTCGCTCGGTATCGGGCTTTCAAAGGCGCCGGCCTCGTTCACCCGCGCAAAGCGGTCGAGCATATTGTCTTTGGGTATCTTCACCTGGTTGAACGAGATCGTTCCGTTGTCAACGCCATTGAGCCCCATTTTTTCGCCGCAATCGCCGATGGTTATTCCCGGCAGCGTTTGTCCGTCGCCGTTACGCAGCGGCACCACGAAGGCATTTACGCCATAGTCTTTTCCGTCGATGATCAGCTTGGCAAAAACAGTGGCCATTCGACCGTGCAGGGCGGCATTGCCGATGTATTCCTTCTGCGCATGCGGGAACGGCGTATGAATGATGAATGTTTTCCGGTCGTGCCGGTACGTAGCCGTGGTCTCGAGGCCTTTTACATTGGAGCCGTGATTGGTTTCGGTCATCGCGAAGCAGCCGGGAAGGGCCAGGGTGCCGATGTCTTTCAGCCAGGCGGCATAATGCTTTTCGGTACCGAGCGACCACACGCTCATGCCCCATAAGCCAAACTGCACGCCGAATTTGATCACCAGGCTCAGGTCGTGGTAGCTCAATGCTTCCATGATGCTGAAATAGGATTCAATGTCGCCGCCGCCGCCGTATTCAACGGGATAGGCTTTGTTGCCCAGGTTTTCAGCGGCCAGGATTTTGCACCACTCCAGTACTTTCTGCCGTTTTACCGCTGTGTCTGTCGACGTTTCGTAGGCGAAGACGGGCTGCGACAACAGCGTTTTTACCCGGTTGATGATCGCTGCCTGCGGACCGTTCAGCCATTCGGTCACCGCGGCTGTATCCAGCGCAGACGATGTTTGGCGCGCGGCGGTCTGCGCCAGGGCACTGCGCCTGAAACCGGCGATCGCTTCCTCACCCAATCCGAGGTCGTTCTCCAATTGAAGAAAAGCAGGCTGGTGTGCCGATAGCTGCCCGTCGCCACTCAACGCCAGGCCCAATGCAAACAGATGACGGATGTCGGGGCGTTCTTTCAGCACCCGGTCGATCGCCGCTTTCCATTGCTGCAGGGTTTCACGGTCGGGCGCCGACTTCGGGTTCAGGCGGTCGGAGAGCCATTGTCTGTCGGCAGGTGCGAGCCACGACTGCTCACTGAGAAAACGGTTGAACGTATTGAATTCGCTGTCAGCCAGCCATTCGTCGCTCCACACCAGATAGAGATAGGGATAAAACAGGGCGGTGCTGTGATTTTCCATACGCAGGCATTTCGTGATGTCTGCGAAGATACTGCGCCCGCCTGTACATTTGCGTATGCTCCTGACCGTAACAGCGGTGATCTTACGCATCGTCATCAACCCGATGGCCAACCTGTTCCAGAAACAGCTTACCGGCCGCGGACAATCGGCCTTGCGCGTAAATGCAGCTACTTATGTGGCGCTGGCCCTGACGCTGGCGCCTTTTTTATTCCTGCGGCAGCAGGCAGTAGTTCCTGTAGCGCAATTGCCGACCGCTTTTTGGGCCTATGGTTTGCTGGGCGGATTATTGGGCGCGTTGGGCAATGGCTTCCTGGTAAAAGCGGTGGAAGAGGGAGAGCTGTCGGTGCTGGGACCGATCAACGGTTACAAGGCTATCGTGGGTATGCTGATCGGCGCCCTGATGTTGCACGAGTATCCGAATGTATACGGACTTACCGGTGTGCTGCTCATTATCGGCGGCAGCTATTTTGTGCTCGACCAGCCGGGTGAACGCATGAGCTGGCGCGTGCTCAACCGTCCCGCGATCCGTTACCGGTTGCTGGCCATGGTACTTACCGGCATTGAGGCCGTAGTGGGAAAAAAAGTGATCGAGCTCAGCAATGTCGACTATGGCGTGATCGCCTGGTGCATATTCGGTGGGTTGTGCAGCCTGCTGCTGACTGCCTTGCGCAAGCCTGCCAAACCCGGCAACCGTCCTTTGCCAAAAGACGCCCGGCTGTTTTTGTTGCTGGTGCTTTGCATTGGCGGCATGCAATATGCTACCAGCTATGTGTTCAGGCAGATGGATGTCGGTTATGCATTGTCGTTTTTCCAGCTATCGGCCATTCTCAGCATATTCCTGGGGCATGCCGTGTACGGCGAATCGGCGATCAGGCGAAAGCTGCTCGGATCGCTGATCATGATCGGCGGTTCGGTGCTGGTCTTTTTGCTGGGCGACAGCCGCTGATCACAATGCCAGCCCACCCAGCAGCCTGAACGAATGATCCCTGGCTGCGGCATCGTATACCGTGCTGGTG
>JAKPBL010000220.1 GCA_029778965.1 Bacteroidota bacterium | reverse complement strand
GTATTTTCACTAACCATGGTAATGATGCACGATGTGGTCAACCCGCCTGCAGCAAGCCGTTATTTTGCGTATTGCACGCTCGGCGCTTACGACCTCGTAGCGCAACACAACAAGGAAATAGTGCCGCCGGCCGCTTTTGTCAGGAATTACCAGCCCGTAGTCATCCATACGCCGGCCGCCACTTACAACTACCAGGTAGCGGCGCTGTACAGCATTTACGAGGCCGGAAGAATGTTTTTGCCGTCGGGTTATATGCTCGAAGAAAAACAGCAGGCACTGCTGGCCTGGCTTCGCAAAAACAAGGTGAGCAAGCCTGTTATAGACAGTTCGGTAGCGGTGGCGAAACAGGTGGTGAATCACCTGCTGAGCTGGTCTAAGCAGGATGGTTACTCAAGGCTCAGCGCGCAATTGCGCTACACCCCTTTAAAAGGCGAAGGGTATTGGTTCCCCACGCCGCCTTCTTATATGGAAGCGGTGGAGCCGCATTGGAAAACCATCCGCACCCTGGTCATCGATTCCAGCAACCAGTTCATACCGCCGCCGCTGGTCTCGTTCAGTAAAGACAGCAGCTCTCCCTTTTATGCATTGGTGAAGGAAGTGTATGATGTATCGAAGACCCTTACAGCCGAACAGCAGACCATAGCAGGTTTCTGGGATTGTAACCCCTTTGCCGTTGCCAATGCGGGCCATATGTCGCTCGGTTTTAAAAAGATCAGCCCCGGTGGTCACTGGATGAATATCACTTGTATTGCCGGCACCGCGGCCGGTCTGTCTTTCGACAAATACACCCAGTTGCTGGCGGTGCAGGCCGCTACCCTTATGGATGCATTCATCAGTTGCTGGGACGAGAAATACCGGAGCAACAGGATACGACCTGAAACATTCATCAACCGGTATATCGACATCAAATGGGTACCCGTGCTGCAAACGCCGCCTTTCCCCGAATATACCAGCGGCCACAGCGTTATTTCAGCCGCGGCCGCCGAAACATTGACCTACCTGCTGGGCGACCAGTTCTCGTACACCGACAATACCGAAGAGATGTTCGAGCTGAAGCCACGGCATTTCAACTCATTCAGGGAAGCTGCCCGGGAAGCCGCGATTTCCCGCCTTTACGGCGGTATCCACTACAGGGACGCCATTGACCTGGGCGTAGTGGAAGGCGTCAAAATAGGGCAGTATATCTGCCATAAAATGCAACTGGCGGGCGTACAGCCATTAACCAGCCGTTAACCCTTTCATAGGCGATCTTGCCGCCGTGAAAAAATATATTCCGCTCGTGTTATTACTGACCCTGGCGGGTCGGGTCGTCTATGCCCAGGAAAACAGGAGCTTTCATTTTCAGTTGACCACGGTCATGCAGGGCCACCCCTCTTTCAAAGCCGCCTATTCGGGCAAAAACAGCTTGGCTGACACGGCCGAACGCGCACTGTCGCTCACCAGCACTTTCTACCTCGGCAGGAAATTGTGGAAGGGCGCCGAAGCCTATTTCAACCCCGAGATATCAGGCGGCAGGGGTATGAGTTCCGCCCTCGGCGTAGCCGGTTTTCCCAACGGAGAAACTTTCCGTATCGGCGACCCCGCGCCGGCACTGTACACTGCCCGCCTGTTTATTCAGCAACAATTCAACCTGGGGCACAGCGATACCATTGCTACCGAAGCCGGTCCAAATCAACTGGCGGGATTCACTTATAAAAAAGCACTGTTCGTCCGCGCAGGAAAATTTGCCTTATCAGATTATTTTGACGACAATGGCGTGTCGCACGACCCGCGTACAGGCTTCATGAACTGGTCACTGATGAGCAATGGGGCGTGGGACTATCCCGCGAACACGCGCGGCTACACCTATTCGCTGATGGCGGAACTGGTGCTGCCCCAATGGGAATTCAGGGCGGCCACTTCGCTGGTTCCTACTTACGCCAACGGCCCCTCGATCGATATGCATTATTTCAAAGCGCATGCAGAAACAGTAGAAGCGGCGCGCAAGTACGAAATAGGCGGGAAACCGGGCATGCTGCGATTGCTGGCCTTTCGCAACCTGACAAAAGCACCTGCTTATGCAACGGCAACAGCAACCGACAAAGACGTTATTTACGGCAAAGCATACGGTAGCGTTAAATACGGTTTCGGCATCAACGCAAAACAGCAAATCGGCAACAACCTCAACCTCTTTACACGTGCCGGCTGGAATGACGGCAGGACTGCCACCTGGGCCTTCACTGAAATTGACCGCAGTGTCAGCGCCGGCGCCACCCTGCAGGGAAATGACTGGCATCGTGCCGAAGACAAAATAGGGATCGCCCTTGTCAGCAACGGCATTTCAGCCGCTCACGCAGCCTTCCTGGCAAGCGGTGGTTACGGTTTTATGGTGGGTGACGGCTCCCTGAACAGACGCGGTGCGGAAAGCATTGCGGAGATCTATTACAGCGCCAGCCTGTTTTCGCACTGCTGGCTTAGCGTGGACTACCAGTTCGTCAATAATCCCGCATATAATAAAGACCGGGGACCGGTACATGTATTTGCCGCGAGGGCGCATATAAGCTTCTAATAAAAAACGGCTGCTTCTTAACAAAGCAACCGTTCTGGCGTTGGCGCAAAAGCGCAGTAACTTATTTTACGTTGGCACTTACCACTTTGGCAAGATCAAACATAGATATTTGCGATTTGCCGCCGAAAAGCACTTTCAGCTTTGCATCTGCATTGATCATACGCTTGTTCTTGCTGTCTTGCAGTCCTTCTTTTTTGATATAGTCCCATATCTTCTTAACGATATCAGGACGCGAAGCAGGCTTCGCACCAATCACGTCAGCAAGTGCGGCGCTGGGCGTAAGTGCTGCCATAAATGCGGCGTTAGGCTTGCGTGCAGATTTTTTCTTTGCAGCCTTTTTAGGAGCGGCTTTTTTAGGAGCGGCTTTCTTGGCGGCTTTTTTAGGTGCGGCTTTTTTTGCAGCAGCCTTCTTAGGAGCTGCCTTTTTGGGAGCAGCTTTTTTCGGGGCTGCTTTTTTCGCAGCTTTCTTAGGAGCTGCCTTCTTTGCGGCTTTTTTTGCTGTGGCCATTTTGTGTAGAATTTATATGAGTAAAGTAACTGTAATTCAGCTAATGTAATTGAAAAAAATCACACCAAATATTTAAGTTAAACACGAATCTGAATAAGGTGTGAACTACGCCTGCAATCATCAAAAAGCATTCAGGCGATGTTGTAAAGCAGATCAAAAAGAACGCTCATAATTAACTGATAATCAAATAATTAAACAACAATTCAGTAGCGGCTGCACCCCTGTATTACAATGAGGCAAATCATACCCGGAATACCTGATTAAAAATGATTTCTATTGGAAAATGGCTGTTTTGCCTCTGAAACCGGTGTCAAATCACGAAATTGTCGTTCTGTCTATTGTAAAGATCTGCTATGAATTTTGATCGTTTTCGCGCTATCTGCCAGTCGTTTCTCGATGTATCTGAAGAGTTTCCCTTCGGGCCGGAAACGGTCGTTTATAAAGTGGGCGGAAAAATATTTGCGCTCGCAGGCATCGATCTTTTTGAAAGCATCAACCTGAAATGCGATCCCGATATGGCGTTGGAATTAAGAGAGAAATACGACGCGGTTCGTCCGGGTTATCACATGAATAAAAAGCATTGGAACACGGTGCTGATGGATCGATCGATCCCCGATAAAACAATAGCGGAATGGATCAAACACTCTTATGATCTCGTGGCCGCTA
>JAKPBL010000208.1 GCA_029778965.1 Bacteroidota bacterium | reverse complement strand
CGCGGCAGGACCGTTGGTTTCAAGATCATAGTGAATACCACCGGTTACAATGCGCCCACGTTTTCTACTCTGCAGCAAGCCCACTGGCACGGCTTTACGCCAACCGACCTGGTATTACCCTCTTTTCTTTTTGCCGTCGGCAAGGCGATGGCTTTCATGATGACGAAGTGGGAATGACATACCACGGCGCAGGTACTAACGAAAATCGGTAAACGAAGCCTACTGATCTTCCTGCTCGGGTTTTTGATGTACTGGTTCCCTTTTGTACGACATACCCCCGACGGCTGGATCATGGCGCCCGTGGGCGAAACCCGGGTATTCGGCGTATTGCAAAGAATAGGCCTCTGCTATGGTATTGCCGCCTGCATGATTTATTTTTTAAAACCCAAAACCAGCGCCTGGCTGGCAGTGGCTTTCCTGTTTATTTACTGGGGATTGCTGTACCTGGCGGGTGACCCCGGCGATCCGCTGAGCCTTGAAGGCAACGCGGTGCTGAGAATTGACCGCTGGCTGCTGGGCGACGGCCATCTCTACCACGGCGAAGGGGTTGCCTTCGACCCGGAAGGGCTGCTGAGCACCCTGCCTGCCATCGCCAACGTGATCGGCGGTTACCTGGCCGGTAACTGGATACGGAAAAATGGTTCCAACTGGGAAACCATTGGAAAAATGCTGCTGGCCGGCTGTGCCCTGGCCGCCCTGGCCTGGTGCTGGAACCATTTCCTGCCGGTGAACAAGAAATTGTGGACCAGCTCTTTCGTGCTGCTTACCGTGGGGCTCGATTGCATTTTACTGGCTGGTGTTATTTACATTATAGATTTTCGCCACCTGACCGGCTGGACCCGCTTTTTTACCGTTTTTGGTAAAAACACCCTCTTTATCTACCTGCTTTCCGAGTTACTGGCCATTTTGCTGTACGTTTTTACCAATAAAGCCGGCGAACCCTGGTTCAAGGTCATTTACACCCGTATCTTTGACTGGCTGCCGCCTTATTTCAATTCGCTTGCTTTTGCACTGAGTTTCATGCTGGTATGCTGGCTGGCCGGCTGGTGGCTCGATAAAAGGAAGATTTATATCCGGGTATAACCCTTTGTTCATACACGATCGCTTGCCGGGCTGGTAAAATGGCGTACCTTTGCGCGCCGGTTTTTGAACCGCTTTCAAAACGATCTATGAACATCAGAAATATCGCCATCATTGCGCACGTTGACCACGGTAAGACTACCCTTGTTGACCGCATATTACACACCACCAAGGTTTTCCGCGACAACCAGGATACGGGTGAATTGATCATGGACAACAACGATCTCGAAAGGGAACGGGGTATCACCATCTTCAGCAAGAACGCGGCCGTTATTTACAAAGACGTGAAAATCAACGTTATAGACACCCCCGGCCACGCCGACTTCGGTGGCGAGGTAGAGCGTGTGCTGAAAATGGCGGATGGCGTGATCCTGCTCGTCGATGCTTTTGAAGGCCCGATGCCGCAAACCCGCTTTGTGCTGCAGAAAGCCCTGCAACTGAACCTGAAACCTATTGTGGTGATCAACAAGGTCGACAAGCCCAATTGCCGCCCCGATGAGGTGCATGATGCAGTATTTGAATTGTTTTTCAACCTCGATGCCTCCGAAGAGCAGCTCGACTTCCCCACTTTCTACGGAAGCGGCAAGAACGGGTGGTTCAACGACAGCCTCACGCCGTCGGAAGACATCACCCCGCTGATGGATGGCATCCTCCAATATGTTCCCGAACCCAAAGTGGAAGAAGGCCCCCTGCAGATGCAGATCACTTCGCTCGATTATTCTTCTTTCCTCGGCCGTATTGCCATCGGCAAAGTAACCCGCGGTTCGATCAAGGAAAACCAGCCCATTGCGCTGATGCAGGCCGACGGTTCGGTGAAGAAGCAGCGGGTGAAAGAGCTGTATGTATTTGAAGGCATGGGCAAGAAACGCATTGCCGAAGTGCAGGCCGGCGATCTCTGTGCGGTAGTAGGACTCGAAGGCTTCGGCATCGGCGATACCATTTCCGACCAGGAAACTATGGAAGCCCTGCCCGTTATCAGCGTGGACGAGCCGACCATGAATATGCTGTTCAGTATCAACAACTCACCCTTTTTCGGCAAAGACGGCAAGTTCGTGACCTCGCGTCACCTGCGCGACCGCCTGATGAAGGAAACCGAAAAAAACCTCGCACTTCGGGTATACGATACCGATAGCGGCGACAGTTTCCAGGTATATGGCCGTGGTATTCTGCACCTGGGTGTGTTGATCGAGACCATGCGCCGCGAAGGGTATGAGCTGACCGTAGGACAGCCGCAGGTGATCGTAAAGACCATCGACGGTAAAAAATGCGAGCCTTATGAAAACCTGGTGGTGGATGTGCCGCAGGAGTTCGCTTCGAAAGTGATCGACCTGGTTACGCGCCGCAAGGGCGAGATGATGGTGATGGAAACCAAGGGCGAAATGCAGCACCTGGAATTCGAAATTCCTTCGCGCGGACTGATCGGTCTGCGTACACAAATGCTGACGGCTACTACCGGTGAAGCCGTAATGGCGCACCGCTTTACGGAATACAAGCCGTGGAAAGGCATGATACCGGGCCGTAACAACGGTGTGCTGATCTCCAAGAATACCGAAAAAACGACCGGGTATTCGATCGATAAACTGCAGGATCGCGGAACCTTTTTTGTGGATCCGGGCGAAGATATCTACGCGGGTATGATCGTTGCGGAAAACATCAAACCTGGCGACCTGGTGGTGAACGTAACCGAAGGCAAGAAACTGACCAACCACCGCGCCAGCGGCAGCGACGATGCCACCCGCATTGCACCCAAAACACTGATGACGCTGGAAGAATGCATGGAATACATCCAGCACGACGAATGTATCGAAGTGACCCCCAACTTTATCCGCATGCGGAAGATCTACCTCGACGAGAACGAGCGCAGCCGCTTCCAGAAAATGCTGAAGTCGGAAGAGGTGGGATAAGACAGATAAATAACAGGACAATGCCTGCCCGATACGAACCCGGTTGTCGATAAGACAACCGGGTTTTTTTACGGTTTTTTGGGAGAGATCCCGAAGCTACTTTTAACAGCGTTGGGAAAAGTCATTAATACAAAAGAGAAGGCAGATATTTTTATGAAGTTGCTGCGTTCGTTTTGATGGGTTCCGTGTAAGCGTCTTACTGCAACTTCAGCGCCGGTAATACCTGGTGCGCCGGTTGAAATTTCCTTCCCAGTAATTCTGCAATGGTAGCGGCAATCTGCCCCTGGTAGGTGGTTTCTTTGTCCGTCAGTTCGCCGCGTGCTTTGATGCCCGTTCCGATTCCTGCCATCCATATTTCATTCGCATGCGGTATTTTATCACCGTGGTGCTTCCAGCCGCCGCCGGTAGCCAGTCCGCGGCCATGGTCGGTTGTGATCAGCAGGGCAGTTTTTCCCTTATAAAACGGATCGCTCTGTATCAACTCCCATATCTCTTTGATCCATTGATCGGCATGGTAAACGGCATCGAGGTAGAAGTCGTATTCCCCCGCATGCGCAAACTCATCGGTATCACCCAGGCTCAGGAAAAAAAGCCGCGGGTGATGTTGTTTCAGGTAATACATCGCTATGGCCGCTGTAGCCGCATCCATTCTTTCGCCGCCATGGAAAAGATCAGGCATGTATTGCTGCCATGTATTGAGCTCTTTCTCTTTGGCATTGATACCCGGCAACTCCCGGAAGCCGTCATTCACATAAATACCCGACCGTTTTTCGTTGAAAATATAGCTGAAGAGGTCCCATGAACCCACGACCGCTGTTTTGCCTTTGAACGCAGCCTGCTTGTTCAGGTACTCAAAAACGGTTTCATTCTTGTTGTATATCTTGTCGTTGGAGTCTACCGAGCTATCGGGAAAGCCGGTGAACGTTTCATTGTAACCGGGGTAAGAGAACCACCACTTATTGGCATTGTTGACCTGGTTGCCGAGGTCGCGGTTGCCGGCAATAAAGCCCTGCGATACCAGGGTAGTCCAGAAGAAGGGGGTTAATTTTTCTCTTCTATCTTTTTCGGTAGCGGCCCAGAAACGATGCTGAATGTATTTGCGGTTATAGGTAGCCGTTGTATCGAAGCAGAGCAGGCTGTCGGCTCCGTGAAATATCTCCTGCCAGCGCAGGCCATCCATCATCACCACTATTACGTTCTCCGCTTTCTGGGCTTGCACCAAAGAGCAGAAGGCGAACAGGCAGCAGAACAGCGCGGTTGTTGTACGTTTCACGATAAAAGAAATTAGGCCCTAAAAGTAACGAAGCAGTAAGAGATAGATATGCCGGTCAAATTATTTTATTGTTAGCGGTATTGCAGAATTGAAACGATCTTTGCCCAATGCGCTGCTGTGTATTATTGCCCACCTACAACAATGCGGGATCGATCGGGTCTGTGATCGATGGCATCCTCGGCTTTACCGGCGATCTTATCGTGATAAATGACGGCAGTACCGATGAAACAGCGGCCATACTGACTGGCTATCCAGCCGTAAAAACGATCGGCTATCCAAAAAACCGGGGCAAGGGGTATGCCCTGCGGCAAGGATTTAAAGCGGCCCTGGATGCAGGCTATACGCATGCCATTAGCATCGATGCCGACGGCCAGCATTACCCGGGCGACCTCCCGGTTTTTTTCGAAGCCATGCAAACTCATCCCGGCGCGCTGGTGATTGGCGCACGCAATCTTGGCGGTACGGAGAACGTGCCGGGAAAAAGCAGTTTCGGGAACCGTTTTTCCAATTTCTGGTTCAAATTGTACACAGGCATTGAGGCGCCCGATACGCAAAGCGGATACCGGCTGTATCCATTGTTGCCGCTGGCGAAAATGCGCTGGTACACGGTTAAATATGAGTTTGAAGTGGAGGTGCTTGTGCGGGCAGCCTGGGCCGGCATACCGGTTATGTCGGTGCCTGTGAAAGTGTATTATCCGCCGGCAGAAGAAAGGGTATCGCATTTC
>JAKPBL010000199.1 GCA_029778965.1 Bacteroidota bacterium | reverse complement strand
AAAAAAAAGTGGCGTGAAACAAAAAAGTGGCGTGAAACAAAAAATACATAGCGAGAAACAAGGTAACCCGTCGCGTGAAAGAAAGCCGGCGCACTGTTTTACCCTTCCCCATGGAAATACGCCCATACCAGCTTCGCTTTCGCTGCGCCCACCACTTCTGTCAGCTCCTCTTCAGAAACCGCTTTGATGTTTTTTACACTCCTGAATCGCTTCAGCAAAACATCAACAGACGTTTTGCCGATACCGGCAATATTCTCCAGCTCGTTTCTGAAAGTGCCGCGGCTGCGCTGGTTGCGATGAAAGGTAATGCCAAAACGATGCACCTCATCCCTGATACGTCTGACCAGCTTTAACGATTCTCCGTTATAAGGCAATCGCAGCGGTTCGGTATCGCCGGGAAAAAAAAGCTCTTCTTCATTCTTGGCCAGTCCCACCACGGTCATCCGGCCATCGAGGCCCAGCTCCCGGATGCCTTCCATGGCCGCGCCGAGCTGGCCCTTTCCGCCATCGATGATCACCAGTTGCGGCAGTGCGCTTCCTTCATCGCGAAGCCGTTTATACCGACGAAGCACCACTTCCTTCATCGTAGCAAAATCATTGATGCCTTCTACGGTCTTGACATTGAAATGACGGTAATCTTTTTTGCTGGCTACCCCGCCTTTAAAGCAAACCATGGCCGATACAGGAAAGGCGCCCTGGAAATTTGAGTTGTCGAAACATTCGATGTGCATTGGCAGCTCGCGCAATTGAAGATCCTGCTGTAACTGCTGCAGCACCTTGTTCTTTTCTTCGTCGGTTTTGTTTTCGAGGTGAAGGGTTTTCTTTCGCCTGATCTCTTCTTTGAAATAATTGACGTTTTTGAGCGAGAGGTCGAGCAGCTTCTTTTTATCACCCGCTTTGGGCACCGTAACCGGGATGTCATCTGGTATATCGGGCAGGGGAAAAGGCGCTACTATTTCATCGGCCTGGCTGTTAAAGGTTTCCCGCAATTGCATAGCGGCAAAGGCCAGCACCTCATCGGGCTCTTCGTCGAGATGGGTTTCCAGTTGAATGGTATGTGTTTGCACGATGGTGCCGTGCTGCACCATGAGGTAGTTGACATACGCGATATCACCGTCTTTCAAAATGGAAAACACATCGAGCATCGAGAGATGACTGCTCACGATCACCGACCGGCTGCTGTACTGCTCGAGGTGCCCGATTTTCTTGTGAATAAGCGCTGCCTTTTCGAATTGCATATTGGCGGCTTCCGCCTGCATCTCCTGTTTAAACCGGGCTATTACAGGTTGCAGGTTGCCTTTGAGCAGGTTGCGGATCTGCTGCAGGTCTTGCTGGTAATCGTCGGGCGTTTGTAATCCTTCGCAGGGGCCTTTGCAATTGCCGAGGTGGTATTCCAGGCAGACCTTGTATTTCCCTTTTTTGATATTGGCTTCGCTCAGGTTCAGCTTACAGGTGCGCAGGGGAATATTCCGCCTGATGAAATCGATGAGCTCGCGCACCTTGCCGACCGAGGTAAAGGGGCCTAGGTATTCGCTGCCGTCGTTGATCTTCCGTCGCGTCAGGAAAATGCGGGGGAAGGGCTCTTTCTTGATGACGATAAAGGGGTACGATTTATCGTCTTTGAGCTCTATGTTAAAGCGGGGCTGGTATTGTTTGATCAGCGCGTTTTCGAGCAGGAAGGCATCTTGTTCAGAATCCACGATGGTGAATTCTATCCGGGCAATGCGTTGCACCAGCTCATGGGTTTTATAGCTGGTGAAGGTTTTGCTGAAATAGGAGCTGATTCTTTTCCGCAGGCTTTTGGCCTTACCTACATACAGCAGCGTATCGCCGGCGTCGAAGTATTTATAAACGCCGGGCGCCAGGGGAATGGTCGATGCTATTTGCTGGAATTGTTCCTGTGTCATGCTGTTTAGTCGGCCGGGTTCCAGACCACTTTCTGCCGCGTTGTTTTGCTTTCGCCGCCGGATCCTTCGGCGATGCGG
>JAKPBL010000195.1 GCA_029778965.1 Bacteroidota bacterium | reverse complement strand
GTGAACGAATGGGTAAAGCAGGCGATCCTGCTGTATTTTGGCATCCAGCAGATGAAAACCTGGGAGTTGGGACCTTTCGAGTTTTACGATAAGATGGAATTGAAGCGCAATTACGCCGCGCTGGGGGTTCGTGCCGTGCCGCATGCGATTGCCCGTTATGGGGCTTATATTGCGAAAAATGTGGTATTGATGCCGAGCTATGTGAATATAGGGGCTTATGTGGATGAGGGTACCATGGTGGATACCTGGGCCACGGTAGGCAGTTGTGCGCAGATCGGGAAAGGAGTGCATCTCAGCGGGGGCGTGGGCATCGGAGGGGTGCTGGAGCCGCTGCAGGCATCGCCGGTGATTGTGGAAGATGGTGCGTTTATTGGTTCCCGTTGTATTGTAGTGGAAGGGGTGGTGGTGGAAAAGGAGGCCGTGCTGGGCGCGAACGTGGTGCTGACGAAGAGCACGAAGATCATCGACGTAAGCGGCAGCGAGCCGGTAGAACTGAAAGGCCGCGTTCCCGCGCGGAGCGTAGTGATACCGGGCAGCTATACCCGGAAATTCCCTGCGGGCGAATACCAGGTAGGCTGCGCCCTCATCATCGGGAAGCGCAAGGAAAGCACCGACCTGAAAACCAGCCTCAACGACGCCCTGCGCGATTTCAACGTTAGTATCTGATTCTCACCCGTCGGGTGGCACCCGACGGGTAAAAAAATTGCTGGGATCAGATTTCATTCTTTATATTTGCACCCCGTTACGCAAGTAATGATGATGCCCAGGTGGCGAAATTGGTAGACGCACCGTCTTCAGGTGGCGGCGCCGCGAGGTGTGCTGGTTCGAATCCAGTCCTGGGCACTTAACGAAACATTCTAGTTTAGGGTGTTTCGTTTTTTTATGGCAATAAGATTGCTGCTGCGCCGAATGCCGCTTCGCTGATGGTGCGAACTGCCTGTAATCCGGAACGGCCGGTTCCTCTTCTGCACATGCATTCCAAGCTCAATACGAACGTTCCCTGCCGGGGCGGCTATGGCAGCGGCATCAGCGGCGCTTATTTTCCTCCGCTGGATTCGGTTTTTTCCGTTTGGTCGTCTAACGACGGTTGTACGGCGCTCACCATCGTTTCGAACAACGGTTATACCCTGCAGAAATAGAGCACGTGTAATGCGGGTTCATCGATCCATTATTACCTTACCGACGATGGCGGGCGGCCTGCCGGGTTCTGTGGCCGGTGATCCGCCCTCGCGGCTGCCATCAACGCCAATGATCTCTTGTGGGATTTCTTTCGGCAGTACAGGCTGCCTTAGTACAACGCCTGTTGACCGGTCGGCCGATGTTTATTGCAGGCTCAATTTAGCTGGTAGCCGACCACCAGCGAGAAGCCCTGGTTGGCGAATTTGACGGATGCCACGCCGTCTTCTGCGGTGGCCAGGTTAACCAGTCCGCGCTGAAAACGTATTGCGGCGCCCAGGCGTTCGGTTATCCTGTAGCCGGCTGAAATACCCAGCCCGAAATCGACCGGCGTTTTGCGGTAGTCGTTTTCGCTTTTTGTTCGCTTCAGGGGCAGCGCCGCGTAGGGTCCGAGTGCCACATGGATGGCAGGCGTAATTTTATAGTCGGCCCACACCGGCAATTCGATCAGGGAACCCCCTTTTCTACCCAAAAACATCAGCTCGGGTCTTACGCCGAACGACTCGCTTATTTCCCACCTGGCATAGCCGCCCACGCGAAACGCGGTCCCATATTTTGCAGGGAGCTCATAGCTTTCGAGGGAAACGGCTTTTGCCAGGTTAAGACCGGCAAGAACGCCCAATTCGGGCCCTTGCGCCAGGGAAAGGGTATAAAACAAAAGGCCGGCGATGAGGGAAGTCAGTTTTTTCATGCTCGTTATTTTCTGTTTGCGAATGGTTATGCCCATACATCGGTGAAAGCAGGAAAAGGTCATCAAGGGGTAGGGGATAACCATAGAAGCCTCGACCAGTGTAGGTCACTTTTGGCAAGTACACAGTTGCCAATAAATCCTGCGCAATTTGGTTGGATAGGCGTCCGGTTTCAAATCGCCATCTATTTAAATCACTTTCTTCATGAGCTGCCTCCGGAAGTTGTGCTGCTATGTTCCCGGCTTGCCGAGGAAGGATATGGCATTTTTTGCAGAAACATTATCGAAAAACGAAGTGGTATCAATCTATTGGGGCGGGAACGCAGAAACGAGCAGACGATACAGTTGGGTACGAGGGACGATATCAGCCCTTCAGTAGACGTGGTTTCTAAAATTACCGATGCCCTGGAAGTATCCGTTGATTACCAGCTCGACAAAACCTCCATGGAGCTGAGAGTGTTTCAAGAAGTGTGTGAGTTTT